>JAJUHH010000087.1 GCA_029267975.1 Clostridiales bacterium | reverse complement strand
CCCTACCCATTCTCAAGCTCAATTTTACACTCAAAATGCAACCTCGGTATGTTTCCGTGTACGCATTTTGTCCTTTTAGTTCGAGTAGACAACTTGGATGCAATTCCGAAAACACAGTAAAATCAAAGCTTACAGCCGTGACATCATTACCACCGTCTCCACATGCCCCGTCCAGGGAAACATATCTACCGGAACTGCCACCTGGGCTTTATAGCCCTTCTTAGTCAGATATTCCATATCCCGTTCCAGAGTGACGGGATTACAGGAGATATACACCACTTTGTTGGGCTTTATCTCAGCCACAGCATCCAGGAACTGAGTCGTGCTGCCGCTTCTGGGAGGATCCATGAAGACCACATCAACCTTTTCACCTGCAGCAGCCATCTGGCTTAAGAATACGCCGGCATCATTATTATAGAATTCGATATTCTCTGCATTATTTGTGCGGGCATTGATGATAGCGTCACGCACTGCATCCTTATTAAGCTCCACTCCAATTACTTTCTTAGCATGGTTGGCTACAATCAAGCCTATGGTTCCGGTACCGCAGTAAGCATCCACTACCGTCTCCGTCCCCTTTAACTGTGCCAATTCAATTGCTTTATTATATAAATGCTCAGTCTGCTCTGGGTTAACCTGGTAGAAGGACTTGGGGGAGATGCGGAAGGTTTTGCCACACAGGCTGTCTTCGATAAAGCCCTTTCCATAGATGACCTGCTCCTTCTCACCAAGAACCATGCTTGTCTTCTTATCATTTACATTTACTACAACTGTAGTAATCTCTGGATGCTCCTTACGTAAGGCTTTCACAAAATTATTCTTGGATGGCAGGATCGGGGATCCCAGAACAAGCACCACCATGATCTCACCGCTATGATAGCCGCTGCGGATCAGAACATGACGCAGGAGTCCATAACCGGTGTCTTCATCATAGGTTCGTATTTTAAAGGACTTTAGCATACCGCGGATGGTCTTGATGATCTCATCAGCCTTTTGATTATGGATCAGACATTGTTCTATAGGAATTACGCGATGGGTACCCTCCTCATATACACCGGAGATGGGATTACCCTTTCTGTCATGATCAAAGACAACATGTACTTTATAACGGTAATGCTCTGGCTTCTCCATGCGAATAATAGCTTCCACCTTACAGTATTTCTTCAGTAGGGTTTCTACTTCCTTCTGCTTCTCAGCCAAATGCAGCTCATAGCTTTGACGCAGGATATTACAGCCGCCGCACTCCTTCTGGTAAGAACAGGCTCCCTTTAACCGAGTCGCAGGCTTAGCAACTTGGGCAGGGCTACTTTTCTCATGATTCTTTTTACTTTCGTAGCCTTCCTTCCCTGTAGAATTCTTCTGACTACTTTTTACTACATCTGTAGAAGCATTTCTCTCCGACACAAATCCAAGCTGCTTCCCTTTATACTGCTTCTGATTTTGGGGTAGGCTCTTCTTACTTGCTTGATCCACTTTATTTTGTGCAGCCTTATATCCTGTCGCCTTCTGATCTGCAACCTTTTGCTTCGCAGTCTTGTAGCCTACAGCCTTCTGTCCTATCGATGAACTGCCGCTCTTTCCCTTCCAACCGGTGGCTTTGACAAATGCTTCAAAGTCCTCCAGATCCTCAAAATCTTCAAAATCCTCATAATCCTCGAAGGTCTTTATTGGCTTATTCTGACTTGCCTTTTGATTCGGCGCTGGCTTCTTCTGATTCTTTGCGCCCTGCATTTTCTTTGCTCCCTGCATTTTATCTATTTTACTCATGTATGATATCCTTAAACTCCTTCTCCGTTAAATTCAGGTATAAAGCTTTCCGAAGCGGTATCCCCCTCCTGGATAAAGCCATTTTCCACACCAATTCCAAGGGCATAATCAATTAACACCTCATACTCCTCTTCTCTAATCTTTCTGCCAAGGATAGGATCTGCCAGAACCGATCCCATAGGAGTATATTGATTCATGATGCTGATATATATAGTATCGCCAAAGGTCTCATATAAATATCTGATTATGTTTTTTGAATCCTCCAGATAACCCGGCAGGGTCAAATGTCTGACAATCACACCCTTCTTCAGGAGACCATTTTCGTCCTCCTGTGCAAAGACGGGCTTTCCTACCTGCCGAACCATTTCCTTGATGGCTTGCGAGGCATATTCAAAATAGTCCGGGCAGCCTGAATAAAGTCTTGCCGGCTCCCGGTCCATATACTTAAGATCCGGTAGGTAGATGTCGATATAGCCCTCCAGCATCTGCAGTGTCTCTACCTTCTCATAAGCGCTGCTATTATAGACTATAGGAAGCCTTAGTCCATTTTCCCTGGCCAGTTTGATTGCTTTAATAATCTGCGGTACATAATGACTGGGTGTAACCAGATTAATATTATTTGCCTTCTTCTCCTGAAGCTCCAGAAATATCTCGCTCAACCGCTGTATTGTGATGACCTTCCCCCTAAGCCCCCGGGCTATCTTATGATTCTGGCAATAAATACAACCCATGGCACAGCCCGAGAAGAATACGGTTCCCGAGCCTTCCTCTCCGGAGATGCAAGGCTCTTCCCACATATGAAGCGCTGCTCTTGCCACTAGCAGGTCCGCAGTCACTTTACAATAACCCCTTTGTCCAACCAGCCGGTTGGCGTGGCAGTTTCGTGGACACAGGGTGCAATCTCTTAATTGTTCCATTACAATTTCATTCCTTATGATTACATTTCATTCCCTGACATGAACAAGAAAGGACATGTATTATTACATGCCCTACATTGTACTCTATTTGCCTGGGAATTTCAAATAATATATGAGAATTACTGCTGCAGCCATAGTGTATAGGATGCATCCTTTAGCTGTTCTTTAATTTTAACAATCTGTTGCTCATTAACGTTAATGAAGCGAAGCTTTGATAATTTGCTTAAGGGTGTATAGTCTTCACAGGGGTTATTCCGTATACCCAGCATTTCCAAATTCGGAAAATTCACTAAAGGCGAAAGGTCCCTTACCTGATTCTCATCGAATAATAACTCCTGCAGGTCCAGTCCTACTAAGCCCTCAATTGAGGTTAAATTACATCCGCACATGTCAAGATATTTAAGCTTTTTCATACTGGTAAATATGGACACATCAAAGTTCTGGCTGCCCATAACCTTCAAATGATTTATTTGGGGAAGCTGTACTACATTTGACATTCCAAGCTCGGTAACGCCGACACCGATTCCACCTACAGTCAGTACCTCTAGACTCTTCATCTCATTCAGCCCAGCACAATCTCCCTGATAGGTTCCGAATAAGGAAAGATTTTTTAGCTTTAACTGTTTTATATTATATAAGCTCTTAACTTCGGTTTCCCCCAGATCCAGATCAGTTAAATCCGGAAGCTCTTTGAGAACTGCCATGTCAGCAGCATCAACAGGATTACCGGATAGATCAAGCAGCTGTAAGGTCTTAAGTGAGGCAAGCTGCGATATATTACTGATGTTATTCGTACCCAAGCCCAGTCGTATGATATGTTTTAGCCCCTGAAGCGGTGTCAGATCACTAATCTTCTGATTATATAGGGCCAGGGTACGGATATTGTGCATATGGGCGATGTCTTCCAGGCTATCAATGGAGCCCTGATTTCTGTATACATTCGCTTGAATATAAGCAGGAATGTTCATGTATTGGTTCCGGCCATAGACAAAATGATCACTCCATGCATTATACACCTGCTCACCGCAGATATATAGTTCCTCTATCTCATCCAGATGCTTTAAGGTAATAATCTCAGAATCAGGCAATCCCAATTCCTGCCTTACTGCTTCCTCTATCAGCGGAGAGTGAAATACATAAGGAGTATTTTTCTCCCTTACTGTCTGATTCTCACCGGATTGAACCACAAAAGTCTGCTTCTCTTCCGTTGGAACAGCCGGCGTTTCAACGGCAGTACTTGCTGGGACTTCGGTCTGTTCTTGAGTGTTATCGCCTTCTAAGATCGCCTCTTTCTCTGCTGTCTTCTCAGCGTCAAGCGCATCTGTTACCGTATCTGCTGCTTGCTGGGTATCAAGACTTTCAAAATCCGAAGCCACACTCTGCTCACGATCAAGAGCTTCAGAACCCTCATCCACTGTTTTCTCTGCTTGAAGTACTTCCTGTGTTATTCTAGCTGCAGGGCTAGGATCTGTGGAATTCTGACCAGAATTTTCCGACTGGTAACCTGCTTCTTCAGATTCAATCGCCAATTGCTTAATATCAGCCGAATGATTAACAGTTTTGATTAGATCAGATATCGACAGGCTTGCGTTGCCTCCTCCACCCTTCCAGAATATCAGGCACAGGACAGGTATGACTAAGGCTGCGCCAAGGCTGAAATAGATCCATCCTCTACCTTTGCCTTCCTTCTCCAGCAGTCTTAATAGTCGCTGTTCCAACTGCTTCATATTACTATAACGGTCACTTGGGGAAAATTCTGTACATTTTCTGATAATATTTTTTATGTCATTAGAGATCTCACATTGGTCAATTTCATTGATATCAAGACTTCCTGTGATCATATAGAATAGTAATACACCAATAGAGTAAATGTCCGATCTGGCATCCGTTTGTTTATAGCCGAATTGCTCCGGTGGGGCAGTGTACTCTGTGCCCATTATAACGGTATCCTTCTCCTGCTTTGCTGAATAACGACGGGAGATCCCAAAGTCGATGAGCTTTACTCCACCCTCTTTGGTATAGATAACATTGTCCGGCTTAATATCTCTGTGGATGATCGGTGGATCTTGCGTATGTAAATAGCTTAATATATCGCTTAGCTGTATCGTAATCTTTACCGCTTCCGTTTTATTAAGATGTCCATCCTTGGTCATCTCAACCAGTTCCGTAATCGTACATCCTTCGATATATTCTCTGATAAGATAATTTACCTTATCCCCTTCCACAAACTCAACAACGGAGGCAATATTGTAATGGTTCAGGGATTTCTGCAGTTCATATTCTTCTTTCAGGTTCTCATGGCTGGTCTTATCAACACATTTCATAATATACTTTTTATCATCCATTGTTCCCTGCAGCAGATAAACCTGTTTATGCTCCATATATTTCAGGCAGGCACATAAGCGGTACTTTTCCGATAAGGAAGGTAAAAGTACAGGAAAATATAGAATATTATCTTGATATTCTCTTAGAAATTCAGCTGATATACTCATATGCACTCTCCTAATGAAATAAATGTGAACCATCCTAATTATACCTCAGTTGTTTAATTATTGACAATACATTTCTTTGTTTAATAATGTCAAAAAATAAAGGAACTATTCACAAAACGAATAGTTCCTGTCCAAGATAGATACTATAAATCTATGACTCAATCTCAGGTTTTTCCTCCGGCATACCTACCGGATCAGTCTTATGCTCTCCTTCTGTAGCTGTGTCAGTGTCTGTATCAGCCTCTGCGTCAGGATCTGACTCCGTCTCATCCTCAGGCTTTGTCTCAGGTACAGTTACCGGATCTGTCTCAGGATTATCCACCGGGTCTGTTTCTGGACTATCCACCGGCTCCTCTGTCTCTGGTCCATCCACCGGCTCAGTTCCAGGTTCAGTTCCAGTCTCTGTCTCTGGATTATCTACTGGCTCTGTTTCTGGTTCTTCCACTGGCTCAGCATCAGGCATCCCTGCTCGACCTGCAAAACCGGAAGCTAAATTTGCCAATGCATCCACATATGCCTGACGCATATCATAGGTTACAAACTCAACCAGCATCGCTGTTATTTCTGTACTATTAGGATAGTAATAAATAAATCTTCCAGGATCATTCTCTAACCAGTCCTTAATGATATGAAAGAACTCAGTCTTGATTGACGGATCATCGTCTTCATTCGGGATTGGCTGATACTGCTCCCAGTCCCCACGATACCCTTCATTAGCAAGTCTCTTTGCGTATACCTGGATCAAAGCATCATATGCTGCCTCTGCATCATTCTCCCGTATGGCTGCAATCAGAGTCTCTACCAGACCATGGTATTCTGTCATGGTATAGTCTTTCCAATTATTGGCATCGTAAGCGATACTGGTAATCTCGTGAATGGAATTATATAACAAACTCAGCTTTAATACTTGATCAGTTTCACCGTTCCTATAGTACTGATCATAATAAGCGCCTAATCCACCAGGTGCATCCCATACCTCATTTTTCATAATGTGATATGCATAGTTGCCAAGAAGAAAGTCAGAAAGACTTGCATCAACCGTAAAGTTCTTAAGCTCTTCACCAAAATACTGAATTAACTCTTCATTGTCAAATATATTCTGGATCGCCTGGATAAAACCATCAGCATCTGTTAAAGGGTCATATTCCACTTTAGTGTTGTCAGGATCCGTAGAATCATGTACCAGTCTCATCTCCGGCAGCATATCTAAGAAAGCAATTACATAATTCTCTATTTCTTCTGCATGCTTAATAATATAGTCTGCCTTTCCATAATGATGGTGAATGGAGTAATAGCAATAATCTGCAGTTTCCAAGTCCAGATCAAAGGCTTCCGGATTAGCCAAATACTGCTGATATGCATTACGGACCGTTTCATCTCTTAAGGACAAATACTTCACCAGTGCCTGATAGTACTCAGGGTTCTCATTAAATCCCTCATACTCCTTGATCTCGTCTACAATCTTATTCATGACGGTCTGGAAATCCGCTAAGGTTGTTTCATCTGTACCATCCAGGGTTCTGAAGAGCGCAATGACATCAGCCTTATGACCATGCGAACTCTGCGCATCTCTTACGATATCCTTCAGTTCATATAAGCTCCATTCGATAGACATTGCAGTGCTATCCCTGCCATCACGTTGATTCGCCAAGCCGCTGTTATGATCCTGCAATTTCGATAGAAGCAGAGCAAGATAGCTGCTCTTATACTCTTCTGTTGGCTCAGGCCATTCATTATACAGATCCCGGTAGACCTCATCAGCCCCTAACTGCTGATATAAGGCCAGCAGCTTACCAAACAGTTCATCGGCATCCGTATCCTCCTTCGTATTTGAAATCTCGATGATCTCTCTGACAATCGGGCCATACTCAGCGATTACTCTATCATTCCAGTGTTGATTATCATAAGTAAATCTTAAAACATTATCAATGGTATTACCAATCAATGCAAGATCTGATGACGTGCCTGATGCATAGATAAATAAACTACAGTCACAGCCCTCATTATCTGTCATATGCCAGGTCAGGTTACTAATGTGGCTGCTAATATAATCCGGATTTACATCAAATCCAATATAGGCATCATCAAATATGGCTCCGGTCTGATCAAACAATACGTTAAATGCCTCAAGTGCCTCAGCTGCCGCCTGCGCCAGAGCGCTGTCATCCCTTGGCTCTTCATTAGCAAGTGTATTGTAATTTCTGATCGCTGCCAGCAAGGTATCCAATGCTCCCTGATGTGGCGCAACCTGAGATACCTGAAGGAGCTCCTTGTAGATCTCCCTCATATCCCATATTACACCGTCTACGAGATATGCATGGATTGCTGCAGGACCGGCTGCATACTGTTCGATACTGCTGCCAACATTTTCTGCAATCCAGCGCTTAACGATGGACAGATATGTCTCTTTTAATGAATTATCATCGGCCAGGTCCGGAGCAGGCTGACACTCTGCCCAGGCATCATGGTAACCGTCATCTGCAAGTCTCTTCTCAAAGGAAACCACCAGAGCCTCGTAAGCAGCGGCTGCATCGTTATTTGCTGCTGCCTCTACCAACTGGTCTGCGATGCCCTTATATTCATTTAAGAACCACTCATTCCAATTAGCGGCATCAAAGGTATGCCCGGTGATTTCTTCAATGCAGTTTAATCTCACTCTGGCCCGTTCCACCGGGTCTCCGCTGCTATTGTTATAGTAGTTATAGTAATAGCGGCTTAAACCTCCCGGATAGTTCCAGTCCTCAGCTCTCATAATATGATTGACAAATCTGTCTACCAGAATATAAGCATAACTCTGATCTACCTGGAAACCAATCTTATCCGTACCCACAAGCTTCAGGGAATTCGCCTGATCAAAGATACTTTGTATGGTATTGACTAAAGGAGTCGGATCCTCCGGCATATCAAAGCCGACATAGGGATCCTCGGGATTCTCCCACCTGCCCTCCGGCAACAATGTCAAGAATTGATCCAAAGAAGCCTGAAGCTTTGATGCCTGGCACACAGTGACAGCATTAATTAGATCAAAAAGCGCACCGCTTAATATAAATGCTGTTTTTCTCTCTGCATTATGATAGATATAAAGCTGTGAATCTGCAGGCTGATCGTTATGACGCTCCGAACCGGGCTGCAGCTTCTGCTTAACCAGCAGGAGCAGCAATTCCTTATCCATATCACTTGTAGGTTGGGCATAGTTTGCCCACTGATCCTTATAATCATCATCTGATAATTTCTTTTGGTATAATTCTGTTAGCTTTTCATAAAGCACAGCTGCGTTATTCGTATTTGCTGCTTCTATGATAGCATCCGCAGTGGGCTGATAATTGCTCAGATAATGTTCGTTCCAATTCTGATTGTTGATCGGAGCCCATACCATATGGTGCATAACATCACGTGTCGCTTGAATTTTCTCAACATCTGACAATGTATCGTAATTGTAGACATAGTCATGGAAACTGATTACCACATTACCATCCTCATAATCAAAATTACCCATCAGATAAGCAAAATTGTCTACAAGAAGACCTGTCAGAGCAGGATCAAGCGCAAAGCCATCCATATTATAAGAACCGACGAAATAATACAAATCTACCTGATCAAAGATTGCCTGCACTGCCTGCAAAAGGGCTGCCTCTCCCTCCTCATCCAAGGGTTCATATTCTACATGGTCAAAGGATATTGTGCCTGTTGCTTCATCGTACCATTTCCAGATTGTGATCTTGGGCATTTTTTCGATAACCGCGTCAATCAGGCTCTTATACAGATCCTTATGCTCCAATAAGTCCATTGCCTTATCACAGAGATATTCAAGCTCATTATATAGATAGATATCATCTAAGAAGTAAAGCTGACGGTTACTGCCTAACTGATAGTTATCCCATACAAATTGATTCACAACCAGAGACATACGGACAATTTGCTGAACGGTTGCAGCATCCTTCAGCTCGAATCTGATCTGATCACCAGAGGCTTCAAAGTACGCAGTGATTGCATTGTAAAATTCTTCTGCTGACTGATCCAGAGACTGGAATAAGGCTGTAATATTCTCTTCCAGCATTAATTTCTCTGTATTGATACGGTTGACAACTACAAATACCCGATTAGCACAGCTTATGGCCTGATCAAGTGTTTCACTTCCTAAGGATTTATTATCATAATAGCTCTTAATCACAGAGCCATCTGCTTCTGTTGCCAAATATTCATAATAATGCGCAAAATCCATGATGTAGCTATCGTTGAGAACTACATTGCTGACTGCGGAATCAATATCCTTATAAAGGACTAATTTATTCTTAACCTCGTCCAGGGCATTCATCACTGCCGTCTTATTGCTCTG
>JAJUHH010000086.1 GCA_029267975.1 Clostridiales bacterium | reverse complement strand
TCATAGCTGCAACGGCTTTGTATATCGGGTAGGCTCTGCCATACTTGACCTTGAGGAGCCCTGGAAAGTGAAATACCGCTCCAAGTACTATATCCTGGGACCGGAAGAATATTATGAGTGTGTTGGCGACGTGCCAAACGTCGTCTTCCCCTGTGCTGCTTTAGCGGATCAGGATACAGGGAGGATCGCAATCTATTATGGTTGTGCCGATACAGTGACAGGCCTGGCCTTTACTACAGTGGATGAGTTGATCCATTTTACCAAGGAGCATACCCTTTAATGCCTGGAAGGTTATTTAACGTAAAGGAAACTTTTCCGAACTTTCCTTTACATTAAAATAAATCTATATAAAATCATGACAGATAGAGAAAGCGGAAGGAAAAGGAACGGAGTATGGGTAAATTAATCGGATATGTAAGCACTCGGCACTTAAAAGACATCACTGAGGAAGATGTAGGATATCTGGATGTGATCAATATTGCCTTTGGGCGTCTTCGTAAAGGCCGGGTAGAATGGAACCATCCGGAGTGCAAAAGCATCTTAGCGCAGATACGAGCCCAGAATCCGGAGCTTAAGATACTATTATCGGTAGGAGGCTGGGGAGCCGGGGGCTTTTCGGAAGCAGCCATGACTAAGGAAAGGCGAGAAAGGCTCACAGCCTCTGCCATAGAACTCCTAAGGGAATATGACTTTGACGGAATTGATATCGATTGGGAATATCCCTGCTTTCGTGTTGCGGGCATTGATGGGAGCGAGCAGGACAAAGAAAATTATACCCTGCTGCTGGAATGCTTACGGGCTGCTCTTGATAAGGCAGAGGAGAAAAGCTATATGCTTACCATAGCAGCCGGAGGAGACGAGTATTTTACCATCTGTACAGAAATGCATAAGGTGCAGAAATATGTAGATTATGTCATGCTGATGACCTATGACTTAAAGGGAGGTTTTCTGACCTATACCGGTCATCATACCAGCCTGTATAGCAACAAAAGAGATCTGTACCCTGCCAGCGCTGATAAGGCGGTGGAATGCTTTCTGCGTGCTGGAGTGCCAAAGGAGAAGCTGGTGATCGGTGCAGCCTTCTACTCCAGGATGTGGCATAATGTGCCAGATATTGACCACGGACTGCACCAGATGGCAGGAACCACGGGTGGGTATGGTCCCAGCTACCATAGCCTGTTACGGGACTTTATCAATAAAAACGGATTTATCCGCTACTGGGATGATGAGGCAAAAGCACCCTATTTATATAACGGAAAGACCTTTATCAGCTATGATGATGAGGTATCACTCAAGGAAAAAGCAGGGTATGTAAGAGAGAATGGTCTGTACGGTATCATGTACTGGGAGTATAGCAATGATGAAACCCATACCCTGACCGGGTGGATCAGAAAACAACTGGATAAAGGGAAGGTGTGATATAAATCCGCTGCATGGCTTTGTCATGGGCGGATTTGTCTTTTATACGGCTCCTATGACAAACAGATAGGGAATATTTTGATCCTATATCATAAGAGAGCCTGATTTACAAAAGAATAATAGCACGAAGATAATAATAATGGCATGATCAGAAATGGAGTGAGGAAATCGTGCATATATCTAAGAGAAATGCAACCTATATTGTCCAGGAGATCAGCAAGATCATCGGTGAAAAGATTAATATGATGAATGCTGATGGGATTATTATAGCCAGCAGCGATGAGAAACGGATTGGGACCTTTCATGCTGCAGCAAAGGAGCTAGTTGATAAAAAGCTGCAGGAGGTAATTGTGAAAAGCGACAGGGAGTATGAAGGAGCCCGCCCAGGTATCAATCTAGCCATTAATTTTCAGGATGAAATCGTAGGTGTCATCGGGGTTACGGGTCCCTATGAAGGAGTGGCCAAATACGGCCAGATCATCAAGAAGATGACGGAGATTCTCCTTCTGGACCAATATTATAAAGAACAAAAGGACATTGATAAGCGAATAAAGGAGCGATATCTGGATGAGTGGATGTATGGAGATTCTAAAAATATCACTCCCGCATTTGTGCAACAGGGCAAAGCGATTCAGCTGGATATTACTCTGCCCAGAAGGATTATGGCGATTTCTTTTCTGACAGAGGAGGAGCAGAATGACATAAGACAGAGAATAATTGATGCCGCAGAGAAGATTATCATTAATATCCTGAAAGAGCATAAAAACAGCTGTAGTCTAAAAAATGGTATGGAACTCATATGTGCCGTACCGGACTGCCCGGACAGTGATATGATTAGACTGGCGGAGCATATGAAGAAAGAGGTGGAAGCAAAGTATCCCCTGAAATTCTGTTGTGGCATTGATGCCAGCTGGGAAGGCTATACCTTAATCCATAACAGCGTAATTAAGGCTGTCAAGGCACTCAAGACCTCCCTCCGCTCACCTCAGAAGGGTATCCGTCTATACACCAGCATCTCTATGGAGATCTTCCAAAGCGAGCTTCCTGCTGTAATTAAGAGGGAATATATTTTGCGCATCTTTAAGGACAGCAGCCTGGAGGAGATTGACCAGTGGATTGGACTGCTGAATATTTTTTATGAAGAGGAGGGCTCGGTTGCTGCTGCGGCAAATCGGATGTTCATTCATAAAAACACCCTGCAATATAAGCTCAATAAGATCAAGGAGAGAACAGGCTATGATCCCAGATCCATCCGCTATTCCTCCTTGTTTTATAATGCGATTCACTTCTATCAGGATGTGAGGGATATCATGATACTTTAAGATCTCAAGATATAAAAATCACAAGATATAAAAATCTCAAGATAGAAAGAAACTCAAGGGATATGAAAACTTAGGCGATATAGAATATCAAGGGATATAGAAATACAGATATTATTGCCTCTCAAGATGGTTTAAAATCTCAGCTACAGTTCTTCATGGCATTATTGAATTGAATGACATATTAAGTCTATGAGATGATAGAAATATTACGGTATCTCAGAGCATAGGATTACTTTGAGATACCATATTTTTTGGTGAAATATTATAGAATTGCAATGATTAAATCTGATATATTGTGCGTTATAACAAGAAGTGGCCTTCTTTTTTGGTTTACATAACATAGATTTTACAAAATCCAGGTATTATAATAAGGTTACATTGAAGGAAGTGCTAAACACTTTAAAAAACGGAGGTAGTTGTTATGTCAGGTGTAGCATTAATTATTGCTTTTGTTATTGCCATTATCCTCATGATCTTTGCAATATCAAAGCTGAAACTTCATCCCTTCCTTTCCATCATGAGCGTATCCTTATTATTGGGGTTGGCAGCAGGGATCCCCTTGGTGGATGTAAAGGTTGATGGAGTGGTACAAAAGCAGGGCCTTGCAACGGTGATTGGTGCAGGCTTCAGCGGAACCTTTACCAGTATTGGTATTGTTATTATCCTCGGAGCCTTAATCGGAACCATCCTGGAGAAGACAGGCGCGGCCTTAAAGCTTGCAGATATGACGGTTCGGCTGGTGGGTAAGAAAAGACCGGAGCTTGCCATGCTGATTATGGGATGGGTAGTATCAATCCCGGTATTTTGTGACAGCGGCTTCGTCATTCTGAACCCGATCCGTAAAGCCCTGGTAAAAAGAACAGCTGCGTCAAGCGTAGCTATGACAATTGCTCTTTCCGGCGGTTTATATGTATCCCATGTACTTATCCCCCCTACACCGGGTCCCATTGCGGCGGCTAATACCCTTGGAGTAGGGAACAACCTGCTCTTAGTGATTGGTATGGGAGCCTTATGCTCCATCTTCCCTCTGATTGCCGGATATTTCTATGCAAAGTATATTGGCAAGAAGGTACAGGCAGATGATGAAGCAGGTATGGATAATGGTGAGCTGGTGCAGTCATATGATGAACTGGTGAAAAGCTATGGTAAATTACCCAGCGGATTTATGTCTTTGGCTCCTATTATTGTACCGATTCTGTTAATGGGTATTGCCTCTGTGGCAACCATGGCTAAGATGACAGGTTTATTTGCTAATATCCTTAATTTCCTTGGAACTCCCATTATTGCTCTGGCGGTAGGTACGATCTTTGGCGTATTTACCCTGGCATCTGCCAAAAAGATGGATACCTTTTATGAACTTACCAATGAAACCCTGAAGGTGGTTGGACCCATATTGTTTGTAACAGCAGCAGGTGGTGTGCTTGGTAAAGTTATCTCTGTATCCGGTTTAGTTACCTTTATTACAGATAATGCTGTCGTATTCCAGGCAATCGGTATCTTTTTCCCCTTCCTGCTGGCAGCGATCCTTAAAACGGCTCAAGGCTCTTCCACCGTTGCAATTACAACTACTGCCGGAATCCTGGCACCCATGCTTCCGATCCTGGGATTGGACACTCCGGTATTGTCCGTTTTGACTGTTATGGCCATCGGCGCAGGCTCAATGGTTGTATCCCATGCAAATGACAGCTACTTCTGGGTTATCACCAACTTTGGGGCAATGACACCTGAGAAGGGTTATAAGACACAGACAGTTATGACATTGGTTATGGGCGTTGCGGCAATCCTGCAAATCTTTTTATTGACCTTGATTTTCTAAGAGATTATGATTACAAGTAATTACATCGCTATTAAGGATGCTGATCCATAAGCTAGGAAGCGTATTGAGGTAAGGAACAGATTGATATGTAAGATATGAAATGCAAGATATAAAATGCAAAGTAATATTGGCTAAATAAAAGTATATAAAAAATAGCTAATGGATGACTGGCAATTGACACATCAGCTCAGCAAGAAAATGGGACGGTGAAACTGCCGTCCCATCATTAGTGAGGAGGTTAATCGATGAGCAAGTTTCTGCTTATACCGGATTCATTTAAGGGTACAATGAGCTCGGAGGAGATTTGTGCCATTATGGAAAAAGCTATAAGAAAGAATCAGCCCGAGGCAGATATTATTACTATTCCGGTTGCGGATGGAGGAGAGGGCAGTGTTGATGCCTTTCTACGGGCAATGGGCGGTGAGAAGATTAATGTAACTGTAAAAGGTCCCTTCTTCGAGGAGATGGAAGCCTTCTATGGGATGATCGATCAGGGAAGGATTGCCGTAATAGAAATGGCTGCCTGTGCCGGCCTACCCCTGGTAGAAGGCAAGGCGGACCCCAGGATGACCACTACTTACGGAGTCGGGCAATTGATGGAGGATGCCGTCAGACGAGGATGCCGTAAGATTATTATGGGCCTTGGCGGCAGCTGTACCAATGATGCGGGAACAGGTGCGGCAGCAGCGCTGGGTGTTGTCTTTCGGGATAAGAGTGGTAAGTCGTTTATCCCGGTAGGAGGAACCCTGTCGGAAATCGAGCATGTAGATACTTCAGGGCTACTTCCGGGATTAAAAGGAATTGAGCTTGTGGCAATGTGCGATATCGACAATCCCCTCTATGGAGAAAAGGGAGCTGCTTACGTATTCTCACCGCAGAAGGGTGCTACTCCGGAAGTGGTGAAAGAGCTGGATGAAGGCTTAAGACATCTGGATCAGGTGCTGCAGAAGGACCTGGGGCTGGCACTGGCTGAGGTTAAGGGGGCCGGCGCTGCCGGAGGTATGGGCTGCGGAATGGTGGCCTTCTTTGGCGCTGCCCTGCAAATGGGAATTGAAACTGTGCTTGATACCGTTAGATTTGATGAAATGCTGCAGGGAGCCGATTATGTCATCAGCGGGGAAGGAAAGATCGATAGCCAGAGTATCCGGGGCAAGGTTGTGATCGGAATAGCAAAACGGACGAAGAAGGCCAAGGTTCCGTTAATTGCAGTGGTTGGCGATATCGGGGATGGCATAGAAGAGGCCTATGAGCAGGGAGTAAGCGGGATATTCAGTATCAACCGTGTCGCAGTGGAATATAAAGATGCAAGACTTAGAGCCAAAGAAGATCTATACCTGACCGTAGATAATCTCATGCGCTTTTTGAAAGCAATAGGAAAGTAGGAGCATAAGTATAAGCAAGACTATGAGTATAAGCATACCTATAAGTTTAAGTATAAGTATAAGTGTAAGTGGTTGTTGCATTACGTAAGTAAAAGAAGAGGGGAAGGGCAATAAGCATCCCATAATGCACTGTTTGACGGACAGCTTGATTTTGCTATACCAGAAGCGAACATTTGTGTTTGATTAACTGGCATACAAAATCAATAAGCTGTCCGTCAATCTATGTGTGGGGATGCATATTGCTCTTCTCTTCTTTTTGTAACTATATTATTGTTAGACTGGCTCTTTTCTGCTTTCTGTCCTTTCCTTTTCCTGTAAGCTATGCTAAAATGAAAGATACTAGTAGTAATTCGTTTTTCATTGGTAAGGAGGTTAGGGATGAAACATAAGATTCTCGCCGTTCTTCTGATACTTGTTCTATTGCTGTCCCATCCATACTCCGGGCCTCTTCCCCCGATCAGTCAGAATACCGTCGCTCTTGCAGCATCCACAGACAGTGATCAGACAGAACTACTGTCCAGCAGGAAACAGGTGGTGAAGGCTATCCGGTCAGGTTTATTAAAGCGCAAGGCTGAGATAGAGGTACATTTTACAGATGATGTACGCAAGAAGCTTGATGATATCCATGGATTAATGGACGAGGTTATGGCTTATGATATTGCTTCCAATGCCAAGGATGCAGACTATCTGGCATATTCCCTGACCCAGTGGGCGGCACAGATGGAATGGATTGCGGGACGCAGCGCTACCCTTACCTTAACGGTATCCTATAAATGTACGGCCAAGGAAGAGAAGGCTCTGGACAAGAAGGTTGACGATGTCCTAAAGTCTTTGAAGCTGGAGGAAGCCTCTGAGGAGGAGAAGGTAAGGGCCATTCATGATTATATAATCAAGCGTGTGAGCTATGACACAAGCTATGAAAAGACCTCCGCTTACGATGCGCTGATCGGCAAATCTGCAGTATGTGAAGGCTATGCGATGGCGGCTTACCTGATGTTTACCAGGGCGGGGCTTGACTGCAGAATTATCAGCGGTACCGCCGATGGGGAAGCATATGCCTGGAATATCGTAAAGGTGGAAGGAGCATGGTATAATATAGACCTGACCTGGGATGATCCCATTACAGCGGATGGAAAAGGGATCATCAGCTATGATTATTACCTGAAGAGCACCGCTGACTTTAAGAATCATAAGAGAGATAGCAAATACAGCACAAAGGAATTTGTGAAAGCTCATCCTATTTCCAAAAGCAGCTATGTGCGAAGCAACTAGGAGAAAAGCAGCCGCGTGCAAAGCACTGCATGCAAAGCGCTTGCGTGCAAAGCACTTTGTGCTTTAGATAAATTTTGCGCTTTCATTCAAGGTGTTTTAATGATATACTATAAAGATAGCGAGTGGACAAAGGTCCCGCGTTTCAATTAATGATCAAGTATAGTTATTATTTAAGGAGTCCTGTTCATGAGCCACAGATTTAAACTCAAAGGTGCATTAAGAGCATATTTATTATGGCCTGTCTTTCTGACAGCTGTTTTATTATGTATGAATCTGAGCATGTATGTAATAGATTCTCTGGCAGGCTACATCATGACGGCATTTACTGCCCTTTATTTTACTCTGGCCATAACCATCTATTTATCCAAGCGTAATAAGATTGCCGCAGAACTGGTACGATATGCTATGGATTACGGACAGGTTCAGAAGAGACTGCTGAAGGAGCTTCATGTTCCCTATGCGATTCTTGATCTGGAAGGAAGAATGCAATGGGGAAATGATGAATTCATGGATATCATTCATGAGAAGAGCGCTGCCAAGCGTTCCATTTCCAATATATTTCCTGAGATTACACAGGAGGTCCTTCCCCAGAAGGAGAAGGATGAGATCCTGCATGTGGTGCTTCATGGACGCAGCTATAAGGTGTTGCTGCGTAAGGTGGTGGCGCCTGATTTTGACGATGAAGCCAGCATTCCTTATGATAATGCCGAAGAAATATGGAATGACAGGAACGCTTTAATTGCCATGTATCTGTATGACGAAACAGAGATGATCTCCCTCCTTAAGGAGAATAAGGAGCAGAGACTGGTTACCGGCTTATTGTATATTGATAACTATGAAGAAGCGCTGGAAAGCATCGATGAGGTAAGACGCTCCCTGCTGACAGCTCTGGTAGATCGAAAGATCAACAAATATATGCAGGGCATTGATGCCATTATCAAGAAGCTGGAGAAGGATAAATATATCTTCGTGTTCCAGCAGAAGTATCTCCCCCACCTGCAGGCAACAAAGTTCTCCATCCTGGAGGAGGTGCGTGGGGTAAATATTGGCAATGATATGTCTGTTACCATCAGTATCGGACTTGGTGTCAATGCAGATACCTATGTCAGCGGTTATGAATATGCCAGAGCCGCGATCGATCTGGCCCTTGGCCGTGGCGGCGATCAGGCTGTTATCAAGGATCGTGAGAAGATCTCCTATTACGGCGGTAAGAGCATTCAGATGGAGAAGAGCACCCGAGTGAAGGCCAGGGTGAAGGCCCATGCCTTCCGTGAGTTTGTGGAGGGCAAGGATAAGATCGTTATCATGGGACACAAGATCGGTGACGTGGATTCCCTTGGGGCAGCCATTGGTGTCTACCGTATTGCCAAGACCTTTAATAAAAAGGCTCATATTGTGATTAATGAAGTGACCTCCTCCCTGCGGCCCATGATGAATAAGTTCGTTGGTAATCCGGACTATGAAGAGGACATGTTTTTAAAGAATGATAAGGCACGGGAGGTTGTGGATATCAATACCCTCCTGGTCATCGTAGACGTTAACCGGCCCAGCTATCTGGAGTGCAAGGAGCTCCTTGACCAGACCAGAACCATTGTTATCTTTGACCACCATCGACAGACCAATGAAGCAATTGATACGGCGGTATTATCCTATGTGGAGCCCTATGCTTCCTCCACCAGTGAAATGATTGCTGAGATCATGCAGTATATCGGTGGGAATCTTAAGCTGAAGCCCTTGGAGGCGGATGCCTTGTATGCAGGTATTATGATAGATACCAATAATTTTTTGACCAAGACCGGTGTAAGAACCTTTGAGGCCGCAGCCTATTTAAGACGAAGCGGTGCTGATATTACAAGACTCCGTAAGTCCTTCCGCACGGATATGAGTGAGTTTAAGATCAAGGCGGATGCCATCAGAAGCACGGAGATTTTCCTAAATCATTTTGCAATTGCTGTATGCGCCAGCTCGCAAGTGGACAGCCCTATGATCCTGGGAGCCCAGGTGGCCAATGAGCTCTTGAATATCAATGATATTAAGGCTACCTTTGTTTTGACAGAATTCAATAATGTAATTTACATCAGCGCGAGATCCATTGATGAGGTAAATGTTCAGCTGATCATGGAGAAGTTAGGTGGCGGTGGTCACCTGAGCGTTGCCGGAACCCAATTGGAGAACACCTCAATTCAGGAGGCAATCGCCAAGGTAAAAGCTACTTTGACAAGGCTTCATGAAGAAGGCGAGATATAAATCAACGGTTAAAGGAGAGAAACATATGGAAGTTATATTGTTACAGGATGTAAAAACCCT
>JAJUHH010000085.1 GCA_029267975.1 Clostridiales bacterium | reverse complement strand
TCATAATTGCCATCACATTTGGAGCAAAAGCGGAATTCCAAATGATCACCGTCTAATTCTGTTCTTCCGCATACCGCACATTTATGTCTGGTGATCACGTTCTTCCCACGAAACTGGGTAACATTTCCAGTGTTTCTGCCTTCGTTCATTTGCTTGTGGTAAGCAGCCTTGCGCATAAATTCATTGGGTGATATTCTGCGGTAATTCCTTGTCATGAAGAAAAAGATCAGGAAGTTGGCAAAGGAAGCCACCAAAGGCAGGATAAGGATTGCCTGTCCATTGATGATATAGACAATCACATTATAAATATAAATCGCTCCCTGCAGCCAGGCTAAGTACTTAATCTTAATAGGGAAAAGGAAATATATCATAATCTGTGTATTGGGAAACATTGCTGCAAAGGCGAAAAACATGGTGCCGCAGATAAAGTCCAAGCTGGGTGGTACTGAACTGCCTGTGAGCAAAAAGGTAATCAAGGCTGATAGAATATTAAAAATAATTCCTGACAGGAAATACAGATTAAAGCGGAATGCGCCCCAGGCACGCTCCAGGGAATTTCCTATCATATAATAAAAGTATACGGAAATAACCATATATAAAATCCCACTGAAAGAACTGATTGGAATAATCCAGGTAATCAGTCTCCAAACTTGTCCTTTCATAATTAAAGGAAAGTTCAGGTTCAGCAGATAGTATGCTACGGAATTCGGAACCATACCAAGCAGCAGGCCAAGAACATATAAACCGACAATATATTTCATCAAATCTTTAACCGCATACCGGCCTAATCTTCTTTCCAGTCTGTTCAAAAATTGCATGCACAACACCTGTACCTTTCAAGAAACAATTAAAATAATTTCTTTTTACGGAATACCAGCACAACAATCAAGGTTAACACTAATGCAGCCAATACGACGTAATAAAAACCATTGGGGTTGTTATAGCCGGGAATATTCGCAAAATTCATACCGAAAAAGCTTGCAATCATGGTTGGTATCGATAAAACGATCGTGATTGCAGCCAGGAATTTCATGATCAGATTCTGATTGTTTGATATAATGGAAGCAAAGGCATCCATCATTCCGCTTAAGATGCCGCTATAGATGTTGGCCATCTCAATCGCCTGCTTATTCTCAATAATCAGATCCTCCAGCAGATCCTCATCCTCAGGATAATGCTTGATCGCTTCTAATTTTAACATTTTCTCAAATACTACTTCATTGGAGCGCAAAGAGGTAGTGAAATATACCATGCTCTTCTCCAGTTCCAATAATTCAATTAATTCGCGATTCTGAGTGGAAATATGAAGCTGGCGCTCAATTTCTTCACTCTTACGGTCAATCGACCTTAGATGCTGCAGAAAGGTTGATGCATTACGATAAAGTATCTGCAGAATAAATCTTGTCTTTTTAAAAGTATAAAAATCCCTTACCCGTCCGTCTATAAAGCATTTCAGAACCGGTGTCTCTTCCAAACATACTGTTACTATATATTTCTCTGCAACGATAATACCAAGTGGTATTGTAACATAACGGTCTTTATTATTACGTTTTTCCAGAGTAGGAATGTCAACCAGGATTAGCGTATAATTCTCCTCTACCTCAATACGGGCACGCTCTTCCTCGTCCAACGGTGCTCTGAGATGATCAACCTCAATTCCTGTAGCACTGGCAATTTCCATCAGTTCAGTAGCAGAGGGATTCGTCATTGCAATCCAGCAACCTTCCTGAATATCTGTCAATCGCTGTAACAACCCCTCTGTTGTTCTAAAAATTTCGATCATATGAATGCTCCTTTCCACTGCAGGCATAGCGGTGGAAAGGAGTATTTATTACTTAAGGGTGTGGATCACCGGATAAGCATAATTATACCATTTCCTGCCGCTTACTGCAGTACCAATATTATTTGCTATTGCTCTCCGACTATGACTACCGGGGCCGGCTTCCATCCTTACCACATCCTCTTCTTAACATTACTTACTAACCCGTATCCCTTGAAATACAGGCAAAATGACCGGATTGTCAAATTAAATCCAAAACTATTATATGTTGTTATTATTCCTTTGTCAAACAAAACAAATTCAGGTCAGATTAACCAATCCATAAGTTTGTGCTTAATACAGTCCTAATCATTCCTATTATAGCGTTACTCCGCTTTCTCCATCTCCTGTGATTGGAATATGCAGGGTGCTTCCCGGCAACAGATAGAAATCTCCCATTGCGTTTAACTGAAACAAATCCCCCAAGCCAATATGATGCTCATTGATAATACTTTCCAGTGTGTCGCCTTCCCGCACCAGATAGGTGGTATAGTGATCATAATTATCTCCGCTGGGAGCACTGATGGGAATACACAGTACTTCACCAACTCTTAGATTATATACATTGACAAAGGGATTTGCCTGAATTATCATTCCCAGATCAACATTAAAGTGACGGCTTATGCTGTATAACGTATCTTTGCTCTGTACCACGTAATTTATGCAAAACATGTTACTGCCCCTTCCGTTTCTAAAACAACAATCTACCTTATTATATGAAGGGAAAATATCTTCTGTAACTGATCATAGTTCGTCTGAACTTCAGTTCAATGCACTATCTATTCTGTTATACATAGGTTTGCTTGTATTACAGATATAGATCTTCATTCTTTTCATTCATGATAGCCAATCTTTTGTATAATAGGCAGTAATAAATTTCCTCCAAAAGCACCATCTATTTGAGCAAAAAATCCTGTAAGATTTCCCCTCTTCTGTCATATGTATGTAATAAAATACCGCTTTACACGGACCGACAGAATTCGAAAATTTAAGATTTATTTTACATTTTGTTCGTTTTCGTGGGCAATTAACCAGTTGAACTTAAAGGATATTTAACGTATAATATAGAAAGCTTATTTTGGGAGGTGCTTACAATGACCGTGGTGATAATACCATCGGTCATAAATTAGTACCTATATTGAGGAGTCTTGCATATGAAATATAGATTAGGTATTGATATCGGTTCTACTACGGTAAAAATTATTATTATAAATGAAAGCGGGGAGATCATTTTCTCCGACTATGAAAGGCATTTCGCGAATATTCAGGAAACCCTGGCAAACCTTGTAAAAAAAGCCCAGGATGCGCTGGGCAATCTCAGCGTCTCCCCTGTAATTACCGGCTCCGGCGGTCTCACCATCTCCAAGCATCTTGACATTCCTTTTGTTCAGGAGGTAGTCGCAGTATCAACCTCACTGCAGGATTATGCTCCTCAGACGGATGTGGCCATTGAGCTTGGTGGTGAGGATGCAAAGATCATCTACTTTACAGGCGGAATTGAGCAGCGTATGAATGGTATCTGTGCCGGCGGTACAGGTTCTTTTATTGATCAGATGGCAAGCCTTCTTAAGACAGATGCCGCAGGCCTGAACGAATATGCGAAGAGCTATCAGGCAATCTACCCCATCGCAGCACGCTGCGGTGTTTTTGCAAAATCGGATATTCAGCCTCTAATTAACGAAGGCGCAACCAAACCGGATCTTTCCGCTTCCATCTTTCAGGCAGTGGTCAACCAGACCATCAGTGGTCTTGCCTGCGGTAAACCTATTCGCGGCAATGTCGCATTTTTAGGTGGACCTCTCCATTTCCTGAGTGAACTGAAGAAGGCATTCATCAGAACCTTGAATTTGACCCCGGAACAGGTCATTGCTCCGGAACATTCCCATCTGTTTGCTGCTATGGGTGCTGCAATGAATTCCAAGCCATCTGTCAGCAAGGAGCTTTCTGAGCTCTATCAATTACTATCCCGCGGGATCAAGATGGACTTTGAGGTAAATCGTCTGAAGCCCTTGTTCGAGGATGAAGCAGAATATGAGGAATTTAAAAGCCGTCACTCCATACATACCGTGAAAAAAAGAGATCTGGAAAGCTACACAGGAAATGCTTACTTAGGAATAGATGCTGGATCCACCACCACCAAGGTAGCCTTGGTAGGCGAGGACGGTTCTTTATTATATTCCTATTACAGCAATAACAACGGCAGTCCGCTTAAAACTACCATTCGTGCCATCAAGGAAATCTATGAGCAGTTGCCTGCAAATGTCAAAATTGTCCGCTCCTGCTCTACCGGTTATGGTGAGGCTTTGATCAAAGCGGCTCTGGTTCTGGATGAGGGCGAGGTAGAGACCGTAGCCCACTATCACGCCGCTGCTTTCTTTGAGCCCGAAGTAGATTGCATCCTGGATATCGGTGGCCAGGACATGAAATGCATTAAAATCAAGAATAAGACTGTTGATAATGTACTATTAAACGAAGCCTGCTCCTCCGGCTGCGGCTCCTTTATAGAAACCTTTGCAAAATCCTTAAACTATGAGGTCCAGGACTTTGCAAAAGTAGCCTTGTTTGCGAAGAACCCCATTGATTTAGGTACCAGATGTACCGTATTTATGAATTCAAAGGTAAAGCAGGCCCAAAAGGAAGGCGCAACCGTAGCCGACATCTCCGCCGGTCTGGCTTATTCTGTGATTAAAAATGCCTTATATAAGGTTATAAAGATTACCAATCCCAAAGATCTGGGTACCAAGATGGTGGTTCAGGGCGGTACCTTCTATAATGACGCCGTTCTCAGAAGCTTTGAAACCATCTCCGGCTGCAAGGCTGTAAGACCGGATATCGCAGGTATCATGGGTGCCTTTGGTGCTGCTCTCATCGCCAGAGAGCATTATCAGGGAGAAGAAAGCACCATGCTTTCCATCGATGAGATCAATGCCTTAACCTTTGAAACCAACCTTGGCCGCTGCAAGCGCTGCACCAATAACTGTCTTCTTACCATTAATAAATTCTCGGGCGGCAGGCAGTTTATTACCGGTAACCGTTGTGAACGCGGACTTGGTAAGGAAAAGAATGTAGATAATATTCCTAACCTTTTTGAATATAAAATAAACCGCTACTTCAATTATCCTGCTCTGACAAAGGAACAGGCAAGCCGCGGTATTGTCGGTATTCCCAGAGTTCTGAATATGTATGAGAATTATCCCTTCTGGCATACCTTCTTTACCAAGCTTGGTTATCAGGTATTGCTGTCACCTACCTCCAGCCGGAAGATCTATGAGCTTGGTATTGAATCTATTCCAAGCGAGTCGGAGTGTTATCCGGCGAAGCTTGCCCATGGGCATGTCAAATGGTTGATTGACCAGGGTGTGAAATATATCTTCTACCCCAGTATCCCCTACGAGCGAAAAGAGGTTGACGGAGCCAACAACCATTACAATTGTCCTATCGTCACCTCCTATCCGGAGAACATTAAAAATAATGTAGAAGAAATAAAGGACCCCTCCATTACCTTTGATAACCCCTTCCTTTCCCTGGAAAGCGAAGAAATTATTACAAACCGCCTGATTGACCATTTTACTAAGAAGGGGATTCCGGTCGGTGAAATAGCATCTGCTGCAACTGCTGCCTGGAAGGAGCTTGCTGCAGCTAGGCAGGATATGCGTAAGAAGGGGGAAGAAACCATTGAATATCTGAAAACCACTGGAAGGAAGGGAATTGTCTTGGCCGGACGGCCCTATCATGTGGATCCTGAGATTCATCACGGTATACCGGAATTAATCAATTCCTATGGTGTCGCCGTACTTACGGAAGACTCCATCTCCCATTTGGGTGAGATTGACCGTCCAACCATCGTGGTTGACCAGTGGATGTATCATTCCAGACTGTATGCTGCCGCCTCCTATGTGCGTACCCAGCCTAATCTGGAGCTGATTCAGTTAAATTCCTTTGGCTGCGGCCTTGACGCAGTAACAACCGACCAGGTGAATGATATCCTGTCAAAGTCAGGTAAGATTTATACTGTCCTTAAGATTGATGAAGTAAATAACCTGGGAGCAGCACGAATTAGAATTCGATCTCTCCTATCCGCAATCAGAGAGCGGG
This sequence comes from Clostridiales bacterium, assembly GCA_029267975.1. Lineage (GTDB taxonomy): Bacteria > Bacillota > Clostridia > Lachnospirales > Lachnospiraceae > Mobilitalea. Next base: position 3,650 of record JAJUHH010000085.1, on the reverse strand, counting down.
AGGCAAAGCATGTCACCCCTCACATTCAGTCGGCTGCCCATCATAGGGTTATTTTTACCGAGGAGATGAGGGAAAGCTATACAATCCTTGCTCCGCAAATGTCCCCCATTCATTTTGATCTATTGGAGCCGGCACTTCGCAGCAGCGGTTATCATGTTGTGGTGCTTCCCAATGATAATCGAAGATCCATTGATGTGGGACTGCAATACGTTAATAATGATGCCTGCTTCCCCTCTTTGATGGTGGTGGGGCAGATCATGGATGCCCTTCTGTCAGGCAAATATGATTTAAATAAAGTAGCCGTTATGATCACCCAAACCGGTGGTGGCTGCCGTGCTACCAACTATATTGGTTTCATCAGAAGAGCCCTGGAAAAGGCAGGTATGTCACAGATTCCTGTCATCTCGCTTAGTGCTTCAGGTCTGGAAAAGAATCCGGGGTTAAAAATAACACCCAACATGCTGATTAAGGCTATGCAGGCCTTGGTTTATGGTGATGTATTCATGAGAGTCCTCTATCGTACCAGACCCTATGAATTAGTTCCCGGCTCCGCCAATGCCCTTCATCACAAATGGCGTGATATCTGCATTAAGAGCCTGGAGACAGGTAATTGGTCGGAATATAAGCGTAATCTTCGGGGAATCATCAGAGATTTTGACCGTCTGGAATTGGATGAGACCATAAGAAAGCCCCGGGTTGGCATTGTCGGTGAAATTCTGGTTAAGTTCCTGCCTGCTGCCAACAACTATCTGGTTGAACTATTAGAAGCGGAAGGAGCCGAGGCGGTAGTACCCGATCTACTGGATTTCTTTATGTACAGCGCTTATAACAGTAACTTTAAAGCTGATTATCTAGGAAAGAAAAGATCAAGTGCAAGAATCAGCAACCTGGTCATCTGGGCCTTGGAGAAGCTTCGGGATCCCGCCAAGAAAGAGCTGGCAAAAAGCAAGCGCTTTGCTCCTCCGGTGCATATCAAGAAGCTGGCAACATATGCCCAACCTGTGGTGTCTATCGGTAACCAGACCGGTGAAGGATGGTTTTTAACCGGAGAAATGCTGGAATTAATTCACTCCGGGGTGTATAATATAGTATGTACCCAGCCCTTTGCCTGCCTGCCAAATCATATCGTAGGAAAAGGTGTGATTAAAGAACTACGCAGACAGCATCCGGAAGCAAATATCGTTGCAGTCGACTATGATCCGGGTGCCAGTGAAGTAAATCAGTTGAACAGAATAAAGCTGATGTTGTCAACAGCTGTAAAGAATATGAATAAGCAGGTCAATCAATAAGGGAAATAACTTTGCCATAATGCAATAAACATAAGAACAAAGATTTCCGGTCAGTTTTCACTCATGCCTTGTGTATTGAAAGGAACCTGTGTGAAGCATTACACAGGCTCCTTTCCTAGCATTTATCATTTCACTAAGGAGGAACCTGATATGACTGAACATGCCATCATAAACAGTATCAAAAATTCCGGAAGAATACCTGCCATCCCTGATACCTTCGGTAATGTCTTTAGAATGTTAATTGATTCTTATCATTATGATATGGATGTGTGTGTTCAGGAATTAATCAAGTATCCGCAACTCGTTGATTCTTTGATTAGTGTGCTAAATACCTTTTCAAAATTAGATCGCAAGATTATCACCGTTAAGGATGCAATTATCTATCTTGGAACAAAGAATACAAGACTGATTGCCATCTCCTTCCTTACTAGATTGCTGCTGCCTGATAAAGAGGGCAGAACCAAGGTGTTTGATAAGAGAAAGTACTGGAAGCACTGTTTGGGAACTTCCATCGCTGCATACAAGCTGGCTGATAAGATTGGCTTGAGCAATAAGGATAAAGTGTTTGTCTATGGTCTGATACATGATATTGGTGTTACTTTGCTGGCAATTACTCTGCCGGATAAACTGGACAGTATCCATAGTCTGCAGCAAAAGGGCTTACATCAGATTGCAGCAGAGAAAATTGTTTTGTCCGGAATTACACATGCAGATATTGGAATGTGGCTTTGTAAAGAGTGGAATCTTCCCAAGGAGATAATCGAGATTGTGGCCTATCATCACACTCCCTTTGTAAGCTGCGAAAACTCTGTTGAAGTAAGGCTTCTCCATCTGGCGGATGCAATTAGTACTAATTACTACGAAACCTTATTGGGTAACCATACTACCTTCCTATATTCCGATAAAATAAGAACTTCATTAAACCTGGCACAGGAGGATATCTCCGAGATCAATGCCGGTATATCAGATGAAATAAATAAAATATACAAGCTTTTAGATTTTAATTCCTTTTGGTTTGATTAGCAGCTGTGAATTGGACATCCTTTTATCACTGCTGCTTTTCTTTCTCACAGGACTTGCTGACATCCTTACAGGAGTCCTGAGTATAGTTGCCTTGCCCCGACGATCCAGTTTCTGATTTTTTTGTATCATATTCATGACCCAACTCTTTTGATAGCTCCTGTGAATAGCCTGCATTTAGCTTCCTCTGATGCAATTGCTCCATGTAGGGTGTTTCTTTTTCGCGACCCGTGAACCACATAATTACATAGATCCCTGCAAATACTGCAGTCATGATCAGTCCTGCAATAAGACCGGATGCCTGTCCTTCAATAAAGGGCATACTGATGATAACGACAATTATCGCAATGAGAGCGATCCATGAGGTAAAGGGGTAACCAGGCATCTGACATTTTCCCTCCGGAGGACAACCGTTGCATTTACGAAAGCGGATATGGGTAGCCAGTATTGCCGCATATGTGAGTAGGGTTGCAAAACCGCCGGAGCTGATTAAGAAAAGATATACACTGGGGAAGAAAAGTCCCGCACCAAGACCCAGTAACATAGCAAAACCAGAAAACAGAATTCCTCGATAAGGAACTTCTGTTTTTTCTTTTAAAAAGGCCGGTGCATGCCCCTCATCAGCAACAGAACGCATCATTCTGCCCAAGCCGAACATGGAAGCCAGCATTGTTGACAGGATTGCGGTCAGCAAAATAAAGTTGATCACGGTTCCTGCCCAGCCCATGCCCCAACGGGTCAGGGCGGCCACCATAGGACTTACATCCTCATTCAGAATTTCTGTAGGAATCAGAGGAAGCAGTGCCAGCATTGACAGGATATATAGGGCCACCAGACTGATTACCGTATAGGCAATGGCTTTGGGTATGGTTTTATGCGGATTCCTGGCTTCTGAAGCAGCTAATCCGATAATCTCAAATCCGGCATAGGAAAAGATAACAATCATCATACTACCGGGGATGCTCCTGAAACCACCTGGCATAAAGGTCTCATTTATTAATTCTCCAATTCCTATGGCATCAACACCCGGGAGCAATCCCAGAATCAATAAGAGTGCGATCACAATAAAGGCGACAACGGCAAATACCTTTACAAAGGAGAGGCTGCTTTCCAGTTTGCTCAGCTTTTCCGCCCCCAGCAGATTAAGTAAGGTCACTGCAATAATGATGACACTGCCCAGTATTGGTACGGATACCCTGGGAAACCAGTTCTGTACCAGAATCGATACTGCGGTCGCTTCACTGGACATTGCAAAAACCATACCTACCCAATAAACCCAGCCTATGACGAAGCCGGCACCTGGGCCAAATACCTGAGCGGTAAAGGTATAAAAGGAACCGG
>JAJUHH010000084.1 GCA_029267975.1 Clostridiales bacterium | reverse complement strand
GGAAGTATCTACTTCAATTAAAGTTTGAATAAGGGTATCCTGCTTTTGGCCAAAGTACAGTATCGGGAATATAAAAATGATAATGATTGCTGCTATGATATCAATGATATGTGCAAAAGTCCTTCCCATTAATATACCTCCCCGCCGTAAGTATATCTCTTATGAGCAATACCCCCGCTTGTACCGAAGAACATCTTCCTGAGCTTTGATCTGATCGAAGTATCCCTTGCCTTGATCGTGACCGTAATATAGTCCCCTTTCTTTAAGTGATATTCACCGGTTTCAATCAACACCTGTAATATTTCAGGGGTATAGGTTGCTTCAAAATAGCTTATCACCCCTTCTTTACTTGCACTATCACAAATAGGACAGCCTGGGTCGGTACTATCCTCATTAAGATAGTACTCATGTCCCTTGGGGCAGACCACTCGTGCAGGACCTTTTATTACCTCTATTCTAAGCGTAGTTGTAAGTTCCTTATAATGGACGATAATATCCTGAAAACCTAAGACCTCTGGATCATATCCTGTTACGCTGTACCCGCTATATACAAGTTCTTCATGGTTATCTCGAAATATGAGGGTGATCTCCAGTCTTATCTCACTCTTATAGATGACCTGGGTACCACCATTTCGCAGCTTTGCTTTGATACCGGTAAGGGTAACGGAACATACCGGGCAGCCGTTGGGGCTTTCTGATCTGGTATATACTGTACCGCAGATAGGGCAGATAATCTCCTCTTCATCAAGGACCTTTACCATGACTGTATCCGTGAAATCACCATAATAAACAGTGACCTCATATACTCCTGCCCTGTCAGGGACAAAATTCGTGGACCAATCATAGATCACAGCAGTGTGGTTATCCCGGTACTTTGCCGTTACTGTGATTGGCAGTAGGTCAAACTTCTCTATGGTCACACTATCTTCCTGGATGGTAATACCTGTTACGGTTACGCTGCAAATGGGACATCCGGGATCCGTACCATCCGGATTTAGGTCATAGGAATTGCCGCAGATGGGGCAGGTAACCTTCCCCGGAAGGGTCTGCACAATAATGCTGCATTTCACACCCTGATAGGATATTTCTACTTGCCTTGTCCCGATCACATTGGGATCATAATTGCTTGTCCATCCGCTTACCGCTGCTGAGAAACCATTCTGATAAGTTGCAGTAACGGTGATTGGCAGGGCTTCTCCCCGGTTCACAGTAACTCTGTAAGGCGATGCCTCAAGCGTAAGCACCTTGCTGCCACACACGGGGCAGCCTCTGTCCGTATCATTTTCATCAAGCTCATAGGTGGATCCGCATACGGGACAGAGACTTGTAAGCTTTGTAAATGTAACAGCTGCCGTCGCATTTTTCGTAATACTATTCTCGGTGTAAGATATACTTGCTGTCTGAGTACCCAGATTTTTATTATTTAGTCCGCTTACCGTATATCCGGAAGTGATAACCTTACTTGTACTATTCTCATAAAGTACCGTTACCGTGAAGGATGGCTGTGCATACCTTTTCACCGACTGTGACGACGGAGTAACTGAAAGACCTGATATGTTCGGTAATACCGTAATTGCTATAGTCTTGGTGACTGTGACAGAATTCTCTGTATAAGAAAAGGTAATTGTTTTCGTTCCCGGGCCTGCACTCCATCCGCTCTCTGTATAGGAGCCTGCCGGTATTGTCTTGGTATTTCCGCTTTTATAGGTCACAACAACCGTAAAAGTAGGCTTATTCCCGTTATAAACAGTGTATGCGGAAGGGGTAACCGTAAGAAAGGAAGGGATATTGCTTTCCATTACAGTTACGTTCACCGTACATGTTCTGCTACCTACGGTCTTAGCATTTCCGACAAGTCCTGTATAAGTAAGTGTAACCGTTTGGTTTCCCACAAGGTTCGGATTAAAGTTGCTCGTGCAGTTGACGGTAGCGGTATGTCCATCCAGATAGGTTGCAGTTGCAGTAGTGATCATACTGCCTCCTTTCGTCACTGTCTGAGTAGGGTTTGTCGCAGTTATTGAGATAACTACCTGGTTACAGATAGGAGTTACATCCTGTGTTTCTCTGCACACCAGGATCTGATCACCGGCATGATAGGTTACGACAGGCTTATTTTGTCTGACTGCACAATTCCAACATGCCATATCAGAATTAAATCCGATCTGATTTAAAAGCCCAAGTAATTCAGTTTGACTTGCCGTAGGATTACTTCTGATTGTATTTAATATATTAACAAAATTTGTATATTCAGGATTATCAGTAGGAGCACAGTAGCGATAGTTATGATCTGTACTATAGTTACTGCCTCTATCGATATAACCAGGAATGTAGGTATTGCTTTCCAAGCGTTCTTTAACAGAGAATATCTTAATTTTCTGACCTGTACTTCCATATTCTGTTCCGTGGTAATATCTTACGAGCTGTGCATCGCCAAAAGCAAAAGGTTTCGAAGTCTTCCTTACATAAGCACTGGCTATTACCTGACTACAAGTGCTGCATTTTACATCTACTCTTTTTGTTGAAGTAATCCACCCACTCGTTGTATCTGACAATAAGGTAATGGTAACACCATCTAATCCCCTTGCATAATTGATATCACTATCCGCTGTTATATAGCATTCAGCAGTATGTCTATGGCCGGCATAGCAATCATTTGTATGGGTATGGGTAGCTAATAATCGAAACCCTCCCTTATTGCTTGATCCTGCTTCATTTAGTACCCTAAAATTTGCATTTTCCAAATCTGAATTTACAGTATCTAATTCCTGTGCCGTTACAGGATGGGAAACAGTTACGGACAGGTTATACTGCTCCCCGGTCTTTGCAAGTTTTTCTTCCAGACTTTCATACATGCTAAGAGAAATTGATCCCTGATTTCGGGCGGTTTCAGTAAATTCGTGCACATGTGCATGTACCACATCTTCGATGCTTTCATCTTGCAATTGTGCTATATATTGTAAAGGAAATAGCAGCAGCAATATTATTGCTAATACGACAGCCAAGAACCTGATAAATGCATCCATCCCTATTTCCCCCTAACTTTATCACCTTCATCATATTTAGCTCTTATTGTATATAAGCTTTTTATTCTTTATAAACTCTCTTATATTATCAGGTTTCTATTGAATATCGCTTCTCCTTCATAAGGATAAAGCTGTGAGATTTTACTGAGTTCTCTAATTATTCTGTTACGATTTGCTTCAGAAGAATCTTTATATAGTTCGTAAGCCATCCTTGTTCTGATGCAATTGAAGTCATATTTATTGTGCTGTAATATTTTTCTTGTCTTTTCATATAAATCATCGATTCTCCAGGGACTCATTTCCAGCTTGATAGATAAAAACAGCTTATCGGCAAGTATTTTCTTCTTTGTAAGCTTACTGCCATGTATCTCCAGATCCTTCAGGCATTCAAACGCTTTCTCCCATTGCTTATGATCCATATATAAATAGCAGAGATATAGCTGATGATAAGCGATGATATCGTTTTTAAGATCAACCTTTAATGGAATATGAAACAATTCCTGATTCATAGCTTTGTATGTCTTTCCTTGGTGTAGCTGCTGTAAGATGTGTGTTGTGGCATACCAGCTCCTCACGGCTTGCCTATCCCTTTTCATCATAAGAGTACACATGCCGTCATTGTTAATACCGTTAATTTTCATAGGGATACCGTTTAATAAAGCAGACAGTAATTCCAGGAAGGCAGCTAATGCAAAAAGAAGGTTAAGGAAGCTTGCTTGAAAAGGACCATAAAGATAAATCATAAGACTTATAAAAGATAGAATAAAATCCAGGATTGAGCCACCTAACATTCCTAACATAAAGGGATGTCTCTCCTCTGTATACTCCTTAGGACATACGATGCACTGACCTGCAGACCCTTGGTGGCTATATATCTTCACCTTCATTTTTCCTTTTACATTAATGAAAGTGAATATATTAATTCTAAAGGATAATATTGTTCCTCCGGAAAGCTTCGAAAACAAAAGATGTCCTAGTTCGTGCATGGGGATCAGAATAAGGTAATAATAGAAGAATGATATAGGGATAAATATGATACTGAGAACAAGGATAAGACCTAATATAGAATACCAGCTGTAAGGATAGGTGATCTGTCCGTAATCATTTATTAGTCTGTTAATCATTTAATCCCCCTTCATTCATAGGAGATGAATATGATATTGCCCTTATCATCATATTGATAGTTTTTATTATATTCCCGTTTAGGAATTGCATATTCGCTGATCTTCTCAGGGTAGTGCCAGATTTTATTAATCATAATTCCATTTACTATTATGTCATAATCAAGGGGCTGCAGCAGGCTTGCTATGAGCTCCGCATATGTGATGCTCCCTTTATCTGCAACATGATACTGCTGATAAACCACCTCATCCTTCAGCTTTTGCCTGCTCTGATTTACAGAAGTCATGTAAGCCTCCACCTCATGAAACAAAACGAAAATACCCAAGCAAAATACTATGCTTGCAACGATTGCCCCGATCAGATTTTTTATATTCCCCATTCATTCCCTTTCTATTGATCAGTGCAGCCCATCCGAGCAAGCTGCACTTATATTAGGCTTGTTTACTTTTGGACAAATTTAATGCCGACAATCACACCATTGGTATTCTTAATCACTTCTCCAACGAAGGTGGCAGTAGGCTTAATATAGTGTTGGAGATCAGTGAACTGCCTGATATTCTTAACATAGGTATTGTTATGATAAGTGTTTTCAGTAGAGGAAGTCTTGACATAGATATAGACCGGTGATATGTCTGGTACTGTATAATCTCCCAGATTCGCTTTTATACAATTAGTGACTTCGGACCCATAAACCTCAGCACCATGATACTTCATTAACCCGCTATCAGCGATATCATGATTAAACTCATTCAACTGCCCTATAAGGACATCACTGATCTTCTTTGCCTCCTTAGAAGCAGTTATGGCCACAAAGACCACAACACATGTGATTAGTATGGAAACAGAAAACAGCATAAGCTTCAGCGCTGATGAAATATTACCGCTTTTCATCCTTTCCTTCCCTTCTATCTCATATTACTGTTGGTCAAACCACAGGCAGATAATCCTATCATTCAGGTTCTTCTTGACCTGGCACAGGAATAAAGCATCCTTGTTAATGTAATTAGGCTGGGAAGAGCTGGTCTGCAATACCTTGGTCCCATCACCTGAGGAGGAAGCCAAGATCAGATTATTAACATTATCATATTTGTAATTATAATCAGTTCTGGATCCGGCAAGGGTGGTAACAACCAGTGACAATTGCTCACCGCTTTCTATGGCGTCCTCGATCATTGCAATAACCTCACTTCCAAGCAGCGTATTGCCATCCAAAGATGCTTCTTTGATATCCCCATTCTCTCCCGCCATGTTTTTTATTTGGCTTGTAGAACTGTCTACCAATGCCCTTCCTGTATTCGTCGTTCCAATCGCTACGCCACATATCACACATACGATTAGGGCCGCAATTAGGAAAATAATAATTTTAAAGACATTTGTCAAATTGCCGGTCATCCTTCTTATCTTTCCTTTCTGCCTGTAGCTAAATCATCTGGGTAAATTCGATGGCAATAATGTTCTTATTTGCATCCTTATAAACCTTTCCCGTGAATTGTGCATTTGGATTAATATAGTCAGGATCATTTACGTCTGTCTCAATGAGTGAAGTACTGTCTCCCTCCAAGGTTTTTGTTGTACTATTTAATTTCTTATTGTAATCAGTATAGGCAACAGGACTGGAACTTTGATTTGATCTGGTGATTACTCTGATACATACCGTTTCTTTCTCGCTGATTACCTCCTGAATGAAATCCACTAAGGCTGATCCTATGAGGTTGGTATTATCATAGGAAGCCAGATCTATATTGGCATAGGTCTCAGTCATTTCCTTGACCTGGGTGGTTCCGGCATTCACCATAGCCTTTCCCTCATTTGTTGTTTTGATGGCAACTACGCAAACCACACATACAATAATTGCAGTAACCGCAAACATAATAATTTTAAATGCCTGAGAAATATTATTCGTATTCATATATTTTACACCTCTCCTATTCGTGTTTGATTTTTATACTATTCCTATTTCCTGTATCATTGTTTTTAGTTCCAAAAGCTCCTGCATGCTTGCATACAGCAATGGTAAAACCAGATATACGATCACAAGCGCTCCGGGAAGCCAAGCCAGAGGAGCAATATTGTCCGCTCTTTTTTGTATGGTAATTTCATCCTCCTGCTTTCGTCTTTCATAATAATTTTCTCTGTCGGTACTTAATTTATTGAAGGCCTCAGATATGGAAATATCATCACATCGGATCAGACTATCTACAATCCTTTGGAAGGGACCATAGGTCTCCCTCGCTTTCAGCTTAAGCAGTGCCTCAATATCACCGGAGTTATACTCATTGATACACTCTCTTAAGGAGGGGCGGAACACGACAGCGAACAATTCCATTTGCTCCAGAATATCCATTACGGTTATATAGTCTGAATGCATTAGCATATAAATGATTGCATTAAACTGCGATACTTCATCAGCCATTGATGACTGCAGTAGTCTTCTTCTGTAGAGCAGAATCAGATAGGGGACAACTAAGGCGCTTATACTTACAAGGATACAAATGATAAGATCCTGCCACTTGAAGTATTCCTGCTGATAGGAAGCAATTCTTTCTGTAATGATCTGTGCAATTTTTTCTTTGGCCCTAACACTGTATATCCTGTCCTCTTTTTGAAGATAGGTAAGAAGCTCTTGGGCTGATATCCCTCCTTCTTTATCTTTATAATGCTTTGTATAATCAAGAATGAGTTCTGTGATGCTGCCTGCCATCTGGGTCGTAGCTGCAATGGCTGAGATTTCTGAGACCGGAGCCTTAGTCGCAATTAGATACTTATTGTTCTCATGGATATATACGAAGACTCCAAAACAGACGGCAAAGGCTGCCAGGGAAGTAAGAAAGCATTTTAGAATAAGCTGTCTAGGAGTGATTGATTCCCCCAGTCGTTTTAATGTCTCCTGAACCGTAAAAGTAATACTGTAGAATTTATCACAGAAGTTATTGAGGGCTGCCTTCACCAAAGGGACTGCTTCCAGCTTTTTCAGATAAGTGTAGCTTTGCAGCTGCGGCTTTTTGATCTCCTTAGCATGATTAATGATTATATACACAAATGCGGATACGAAAAAGATAAAGCTAATGTAAAGAATCCCGATCTGGCTTTGATAAAGCTTTTCTAAATCGGGTGCTACCGATATTCCAAAGCTTTGTATCCAGGTCAAGGGGACACAGACAATAACAGTTACAAAAATAGATCCTGAAAAAACAAACCTCAATTTCCTTTGCTTGAGATATTCAAGATTAATCTCCTTTTTTAGACATAAAAGATTATGAGTCAGAAGTCTTTGTCCTTTTACTTCCTTATCGCCATGCTCCATGACGCTTACACAAAGGGACAAAAACATTTTGAAATATTTATTATGAATTCTTTGATTATACCTGACCACATCATCCATAACATTATTGGAGCAAACAGTGTCATAAAGGAGCTTAGCATGCTTCTTCATACCTTCTGACATCTGTTGGTCAACCGCATCCAGTATGGCGTCATCAATATGATAGCGATTAAAGTAATGATCTCCCACATTGGTAACGAAGCGCTCAAGCTCATCAAGAAGCTTTATTTCCTCTGTACTTATGAAATAATTAATTATCTCGTTATTCATAACACAGATCAGATATACAGAAAGTATGAAATTGTGCAGGGTCAATCCCAGCATCGATACCAGTAGAATATCCAGAATGCAAAGGAAAAGAGATACTCCGGTTAGCTGCATAGTCTTTCTTTCGATTGTTTCAGTACTTTCCGGTGATATCATCTCATATCTTCTGCTGATCTTCTGGATATAGTCTCTGCTCAAAGGGATTCTGGACAGAAAATGATAGAAGCGGTGTGACAGGCTGTTTCTTCCCTTTTTCAGAAATAAGGTTGCCTTGAAATTCTTTCTTGCCTTATCCTTTTGATCCTGTTTTTCGAGCAATAACCATACAACCGGCATAACAAAGGATAAGGCAAGAAGCATAATAATAGTTGTCTTTCGGTCAAATATGTCCATACTTTGCTCCTATCCGGCTTTCAGAACTTTACGAAACTCCATCAAATCCTCGGCAGCAAGATTTTTTAGTATTCTGTTCACAGACCGGTCACTGAAGGTATTCTTAAGCACATACCTGCCATTTTCCAGAACAATCAAGGGTCTTACATAAAACGCTCTCTTTCTTGATAATAGTTTGAGAGAATCTGCTATACTCTCTAATGGCATAGACTGGCCTTTTTCCGAGCTTTCTCTTGGATAAGGCATGATTTCATTGATATAGCTGATGTATCTTTTCCCATCCGGAGACTTTTCCCAGTGTATGTCCACATGGATGGAATTAGCGATCTGCTCCTCCGCAGATATCTCTGTCTTAAAGATGTCAGCAGATAGTACCGCATTTCTGAAATAGTCAACAAGATCCTCTGTGGATACACAGTGGCAAGTACAAAGGGCCGATTTGGTCCCTGAAAGACATAGAGACAGATATGCTGCTGCCAGCTCAAAGGAATTCACTTCTCCTAACAGCATAATTGCCGCATCCATCTTCTTCTGAATATTGATCGCATCCATTACAGAGATTCCTTCCGAGCTTCTTAAGCACAGACAGTTCATGCTGTCATAGGTATTATTGAGCCAAAGCTCAAATTCCTGCTCCGTGGTTCTTACAGGATTTCTTCGGTCAAAAAACTCTGACATTGCTTTCAGGCATGTGGTCTTACCGGAGTTCTGGTCTCCGGATAAGACTGCATTCAGACACCCTTTCACAATCCATTTCAGTAGATTGATCACCTCTTCCGATCCGGCGATCCCAAGCAGCTTTTCTAATCCCATATTCCTGGTAGAATCAAACTTTCGAAGGAAAAAGGCCCAATGGGTTGAAAAATTAGGCCTTACAACTACCACACGACTGCCATCGGCCTGATAGGTTAATTTGTAACCTACCTTAGAATTCAAATGTCCTACCGTACCATAGCGGTACAGGTTTTTACAGGTTCTGATTAAATCCTGCAAGGAAGCAAAGCTTAAGAAGGACAGATGAATCGCCTTTCCATGATAAAATATCCATAGGCTGTTATATGCCTTTGACTTTTTGCCGGCTCCGGATTCATATACCTCTTCCATATAATTGTATTGTTCTGCGGAAGCCCCTGAACACCCCCCGGAGATACCATCAATGGATGTATCATACCGCAGAATATCAGCAACGGAATTACCATAGACCTCCTGATAGATTCTCTGAGCAACAACCTCCAGCTTATCCACGTATCGCAGCGGTCTATGCAGCATATCATACATGCCATTCACATCTGCAGCACTTATCTCATAATAAGCACCGTACTCATTATACTTCTCCTGCTCAAGACCACAGAATTTGTTTAATCGATCAAAGGCATGGTAATGATCTTCCTTTTCTCTGTTGAGCTCTGCATAGAGGATTTCAAATTTATCCTGTGGGCTAAGATATTCCGGTTTATGAAATGGGATCACCCCGTCGATCGT
>JAJUHH010000083.1 GCA_029267975.1 Clostridiales bacterium | reverse complement strand
CCTCTCCTGCCTTTAAGTCTGCTTCGATCTGTAAAGCAAAGCAGGGATCTCCGCCATGCAGGGTGGAATTTGTGCACCTGCAAGCTTCCACGTTCTGCGGATTTTCCTCACTCCGGTATGCACCTACAAACTCATCACGATCACAATCATAAGCCGCCACCGGCACATCTGCAGCAAAATAAACCAAAGGTGTTTCCCCCGGCTTTGGCTGCATTTCAACACCATAATGATATACCAGAATGTCCTCCATCGCATAGGCAGAAAGCTGGTGCTTGTTATAGCACTGCCACTGCAATTCACGCATGAACTCCATCATGCCCAGCTCTACATAAGGGAAGAGAGTTATCTTCCTATCAGAAGCTGATTTTAGTTTTATATTCCAAATCAAAGCATTTTCATACTTACCTACAAAATAGGTACTCACAGCAGATAGGCCATTTTTCTGTGCCTCAAAGCGGGTATAGCCCATGCCGTGGACTGCCTTCCATTCCTCCGGCTTTGATCTGCAGGGTTCATTGCTGGGGCACCATATATCGCCCTGATCAAAGATATAGGTATAAAAGCCGCTGCGATCGGTAGGCAAATGAAAAAAGCGGTAGTGGTTAATCCTCCAAATCTGCGGTGATTTATAAAAGGCCACGCCACCTCCTGCCTGTGATATCATAGCATGAAAGGTCCCATTGGACAAGTAGTTCATCCATGGTGTTGGCGTATTGTACTTATTAATTTCAAGCTCCCGTACTTCATTTTTGAATTTGTAACTCATCTTGTCCTCCTCAGTATTGGTTCATTTTTATCCATAAAAGCCAGGTTGCTGACATCAACAACCTGGCTTTTGAAACAGCATTATCCCTGTTCAAGATTTTTATTAAGCCCTTCCTTTGAATGCGATTATTTTCACTTGTGCATAGGTTACCGGGATTTCTGCCCTATCTAAGCATACTGATGCTCCGCTTTCCGGGTCCAGAAGATCACACAACTTGGCATATTCCCAATCAAGCTTCAGTGTCACCTTCTTTGCCTGCTTATCGTAGCAGGTCAGAAGCAGCAGCCTGTCCCCATCCTTTTTATAATAGGATATATAAGTATCAGCATGATCTGATTGTATCTCATTTTGCTCCCAATATGGATGCCACTCAGCATCTGCTGTTCCAAATTCATCATAGATTTGCCATATATGAGAGGTAAACTCCAAATCCTCAAGAGTTCTTGCGCGGGGGTACACATTATGCAATAAAGTAATTCCGGCAATGATTGGCATGGTAAATCCCTGCTCCGTATAGGAGATAAAATTGCAGGGAATACCCATATTCCTTCCCATAAATTCCGCACGGAAGGAATCCAGCTTTAGATTTTCGATATCCTCCTTGATCATTCCCTGTATGTTCTCTCCATCATAGTAGCTATCTGCAAAGGCCAGGGTTGCCATCATACAGCAACTGCTCTGATGGGTATCTACCCTGCCACCACGTTCATGTACCAGCTGGTAGAGCTTCTTCACATGCTCTCTTACTGCATAAATCGGGTATGCAAACCTCAAATTTCCATCATCATCCCGATATCCACAGCCGTGGGCTTCATTGGCACACTCCCAGGGTACATAGGTTCCATCTGTATAAATTCCGTCAACCCCGTATTCCTCCATCACATGCCTTACACGCTCCAGCATGATATGACTGTAATCGCTGTGATAGCAGACTGTATAATCTCTCTGCATCGGTTCCCGCTGCCAGCCCCCCACAAAGTTGCCGTCTGTGTTCTTATTCACATAGTTATGGCCGACCTCATTAAAACCAGGATATAGAGAAGATATCTCATAGCCGAAATAGACCATAAGCTTCATGCCTAGGTCATGACAGTCCTTTACAAAGCGCTTGAATTCTTCTTCCTTCTCCGGTAGTCCGTAGTTTTGCAGCACGGTCCAGTCCTCATGCAGAATAAGCCATTTGGTCCCCTTGGCAGCGATTTGCTCAAGCATGGTATCACCTTTCCCGGTTACCTTCTCAAAGATAGGAGATTTTGGCACATAACAAAGGTGAAATGCTCTCCAGTTCTGCAGATTCTTATGATCAAAGCGCTTCACAGGAGTTGGCTGAAAAGCAAAGGAATACATAATCGGATTGATATTATTTCCCCAATGATCCGCCCTGCCCCGCCAGCTTTTTGGCGTATCATCAAGGAGAGCGATATGTACATTGGTAAACTCAGTGCCCCTATTCACACTGATCCATTGCTCCGGATCCTTGATCTCAAAGCCCTGATCACTTTCACAGCACAGGCCTAAGCCTCCGTATTCCCAGCCCGTCCAAAAATACGGCTTAAAGGGCAGGCTTGTGCTGCCATCCGGAGTAGCATAGCTGTTTAATACTCTGCCGGACAGACACACTCCGCTTTCGCAATTAGGCCAAAAATGCATAAGGGTTGAAAACTCATTCTTGATGGGAATATCCATATAAAGCTTGGTCAGACGCGGCACATTATCCTTGTCAAAACTCCAGAAGGGTATAAGCCGCAGGTCCACCCTGATAAAACCATCAAATTCTATGGTGACACTGGCATTGACAATGAGGTTTTCAGCAGTCTGTGCTATTGCATAGGTGACCTTTTCCTCAGTCTTTTCAAGGAGAATCACCTTATGCTTTTTCATTTCTCCCTTGAGCTGTCCAAACTCTGCAGTCAGCGTAATCGGTGCAAAAAGAATTTCCTTTCCGTCAATCTCTATGGAGGAAGGAAAAACAGATTGATCAAATTTAATCTTTCGCCCGGTAACTGCGGCGCAAATCTCCTGGGCAGTGTGACTGGCGTCAACACGATCCCACTCTGTAAAAAAGTCCATCGACATTTTTTATTCCTCGCTTAGGTGATATATTTCTGTATAATTGAGCTCCTATTTCTCCTTATACAAAGCGCACTATAAGCTTATTCTATTCTTCCATCCAGCCTATTTCAACGACAGCAATTCGTGTTAAGGGGTAGTAATTCCTTTTTTTATATTCATTAAAAATATAATTTCTATGGGGCATTTTATTTCACCAATAAAATAGCAAAGACCTGGCCCCTTGAGAGAGCTTTTCTTGCTTGACAAACGCCCAATCTTGACGTTTACTATTACTATATTTCGATTTTTACCTAGCTTCATAAGCTATCCCCCTCCCATAAGCTTAGTTTTATAAGGGGGCATCAAATTTATATGATTGATAGAACGGAGAACCCTATGTACAAGCTGGCAATTGTTGATGATGATCCTACCATATGCAATCATATGTCCAAAACAGTCGACTGGAACTCCATTGGCTTTGAAGTAGTTAAGACCTTTAACGATGGTTCTCAGGTAATTGATTATTTGCAGAATAATCCTCTGGACTGCATTCTCACTGATATTAAGATGATAAAAGTATCGGGACTGGAGCTGGCCAAATATATTTATGAAAACTATCCTCACATCAAGGTAGTACTTTTAAGCGGCTATCAGGAGTTTAATTATGCAAAGGAATCTTTAAAATATAATGTATGCAGCTATCTCCTAAAGCCCACCAATGTCGATGAGCTGACGAACACCTTCCAAGAGCTTTATATGAAGCTGGAAAGAAACCGGAAGCCTGCCCCTCAGAAAATAGAGCATCTGATTAAACTATCAAAAGAGCTCGAGTCTTATGTTCAGAAGCTGAAAGTAGCTGTCAATGGGTCTAATATGTCGAGCATTAAGCAGATCATGGCAGAGCTTTTTGACCAAAATGATGACTTTGATACCCTAAAGAGCTATATGGAATACATTATGATCAATATCCTGAAGGATTACGAGAAATCCCTTGATTCTGAAGCTGCCCATCGATTTACTGAGGAGTTCGGCCTGAAGATGGCTTCTCTTCGGAACAAGCTCTCCCTTTATCATTATATGATCGAATGGTTTGAAGCACTGCTTCTTCTGATTGCTGATGCCATGGCAGACAATGCTTCCAGGGCCATCCGGAAGGCTCAGGATTACATAAGGAATAACTATAGCTCCGACCTTTCCCTGATTACGGTGGCCGGTATATCCCACCTTGAGCCCAAATATTTTTCCAAAATGTTTAAAAAGGTAACCGGTCAGAACTTTATTGATTTTGTCATATCCTGCCGCCTTGAAAAGGCAAAAAAGCTATTGGTGGAAAGCGATAAGAAGGTAAATGAAATCAGCACGCTGGTAGGCTACAGCAGCACCCGCTTTTTTGCCAAGCAATTCAACGAGCACTATGGCACGACGCCTGTGAAATATAGAAAGCTGTTTCGGAAGGATTAATCTTTCGCTGCTAACCTAATTAGATTTTAAATAGGGATAATAAGCATAAAAATAACTGCCCCTGACTTAGCCGGCCTGAGGGCAGTTACAAAAACTAAACTAGGAGGCTAACCACTTTGTGGGCGATTACTCCTTTTCTAAACTTAATATAGCACTAGTCTTCTCCATTCTTTTTCCTCTCCTGTATGGCTTGTTCATTGAGCACCTTATCCTGATGACCTTCAATGATCAGTAAAATCCACAATACTATCATTAGGAAAACGACTAAGCCGTAAAATAGATAGCTTATAAGAGCAAAATCGATTATATGAAATATTAAGCCAATTACCCCGAGTAATCCAATTGCTTTGATCATCTTACAGCCTGGCTCCAGCATATTTAATTTATGTTTATATTTTTTCATATTATATCACCATAAAAGATCGATCAAACCATTTTGTATCGAGACTCTCATCCCTTGAATGTCCATAATCCCTGATATTCGTATCAAAATTTATGATCAGATTTTACCTTCCTCCTCCAAGAATTCCAGGAAGGCTGTGCATCCGGTGACTACGTCCCGGTAGGTTTCATCAAATCGATTCGAATACCAAGGGTCTTGACAATCCTTTTGTGTACCGGCAAACTCTAGCAGCTTTCGGATTTTATCTCCTCTTTGATGCCCGGTCATTCTTTCCATGTTCTTAATATTCATGGAATCCATACCAATAAGATAATCATAGTAATCATAATCCGCAGCCTTCAGTTGGACCGCTCTCTTCCCCTCACAACTGATCCCATGCTTTGCTAATTCTGCTTTTGCTGCTGGGTAAACAGGATTACCCACACCATTCCATATTTCTTCTGTACTTGTGGCAGCTGATGCAATTTCAAATAGATCCGCAATGCCACGTTTCTTCACCATATCCTTTAAAACAAACTCGGCCATTGGGGATCTGCAAATATTTCCGTGACACACAAAAAGCACCTTAATCATATTGATTTTCCATCCCTTTCATCAGCTTTGCTTTAAGTTATTTACTATTTCCTGTACTTCCCTTATATGAGCAATATTCTTACTTCCCACAATTACATGATCCACTCCGGATAATGCAAAATCAAGAAGTTCCTTTGCTGTATACTGCTGAAATCCATCTCCCATAGCAAAAGGCATACTGCCCACTGTTGAAAGCCCCAGTTCCTTACAGGTATCTATTATAGTTAATTTTCGTCCCTTCACTTCCTGATTTGGAACTGTTGCTGCGTAAGGACAGAGAAGATTATATGTAAACAGAACATATTTGAAATGACTCTTTCCATTTGCTGCTTTATTCGCTCTTATTTGAATTTGTTCTATTTCAAAATGCCATTTGTCCTCATCTGCTTCCTCTACCATAAATTCCAGCGCAATGCCATAATATCTGATTTTTCCTTCCCTTACCTTGCTTTCATACCATTCAAGCAATTCTTCCATCCTGTCATAGAACTCTTCTTCGGAAAGAGCAGAACGCGTAATCTCAGGAATATGAATATAATGAATATCTAATGTCTCTAGTCCCAAATTAACTAGTGTTTTCTCTAATGCAACTTCAAAGAAAGCAGGCTTCAGTGTTTGATACAATCCATGATATTCATGAAAGTCATTTAAGCTTATTCCCTTTGGCTCTAAAATCTCTGTTAAATACCTTTTAGGATTCATGCCGGCACGAGCATCGCCAAATAGTAATCCGGCCTTTGATGCAATGCAAAAATCTTCCCGCTTCAGCATACCCTTTTCCATCAATATACGAATTGCAATTCCTTCGTCTTTCTCAGAACACATTCCCCGATAATTAATCGCTCCATCAATTGCCGTAATACCATTTGTCAGAGCATAGGAGATTGCATCTATATATTTCTTGGAATCTTCTTCTGAGAAATCCCCCAAATGTGTACCTAGTGCTAATTTACTTATTCCATTTTTAGAATACCCTCGAATCATCCATTCTCCCCTTTTTAAGTATTTGATATAGATTAATTCTGGCATAATCCTTATCAAAATGGAAGACTTGTATTCATTTATTTTTATGCCTATAATAAAAATTGGGAAATATATTACTAATTAACGCTAACTCATAGAATGGTATCGATGGTAATAAAAACAGATGTCTCTATTCATGATTAGGAGGAAAAAAGCCGATGAGCATTGAGAATTTTACCGGTAGGGCAGAAGCCTATGCCAAGGGACGGCCTGGTTACCCCAAGGAGGTCATTGATACAATCGTCGGGCTCGCGCCAACAAACGCAGTATTTGCAGATATCGGTGCAGGAACAGGTAAATTCACGGTAAAGCTGGCAGAGCGGGGCTTTTCTGTGTATGCCATTGAACCCAATGCGGATATGCGCAAACAGCTTGCTATTACGCTGGCACCATATTCAAATGCAAAGATAATTGATGCTACTTCAGATAATACAAGGCTTCCCGATCACAGTGTTGATGTTCTCACAGTAGCTCATGCCTCGATGCTTTCTTCACAAATCCGATGACCTGGGAATTTCCCAACCCTATGGAATATACCAGGGAAAACTGGCTGGCATACATAGCTTCACAGGATGACTGTCCACTTCCTACCGATCCCGGCTATGATGCACATATAGCTGCCATAAATGAAGCCTTTGACCGCGATAGTGTGAATGGTCTCTTACACGTAGATCGGATAACAAAGATCTATTGTGAACGAATAGAGCGGTAAGAAATAGAGAGTGACTTACTAAAGCCGGATTACATCCGCTAACTATCTAGGAGTAGGCGAACAGCCTACTCCTTTTTACAATATGTAAATGTCATAGTCTGGCGGGGTCGATCTGTTTTTCGTTATGTAACCTGTTTTGCTAAGACTTAATAAGTATAATCAGAGACATTTTCCTATCTGCCATCATACGGTCAAGTCGAACCACTATCGCCATACCTTACCTCCTACACTGTGTCATCATATTCAATTTGCAGATAAGCTCCATAGCGAAATATACCGCTAAGTATAAATATCAATACAAACCCAATCTTAAATATCCTCTTTGAATTTTCTGCTGCAAAAGGTTTGTCTAATATTTATCGAGATCCTTAATTACAAGCCTTAAAATGAACTTAATAGACTTAATCGTAAAACGAGAGGCCACTTTGTAAAGCGAAATGCAGTTTGATTTTTTGCTATTTTACTTAATAGTAAAGCGAGAACTTAAAATGACTGAAAGAAAGATCGGCATGTCCGGAGTTTTTGAACCCTCTAATAATCTCCTCTCCTTATTGGCATAATAATTAAATAAACGCTTTGATCAAAATATGCAACGATAAGGAGTGTCTCTATGAATACAACCGAACATATAACAAATAAAGGACAAGGTACCACCCGCATCCCCAATCAATTGGCGGATGAAAAATCCCCTTACCTGCAGCAGCATGTCTACAATCCTGTTTACTGGTACCCTTGGAGCAAGGAAGCCTTTGAAAAAGCAAAAAAAGAGAACAAGCCTATCTTCCTAAGCATCGGCTATTCTACCTGCCATTGGTGCCATGTAATGGCCAAAGAATCCTTTGAAGATGAGGAAGTCGCAGCAATACTAAACCAATCCTTTATCAGTATCAAGGTAGATAAGGAGGAAAGGCCGGACATTGATACCGTCTATATGAATACCTGCCAGGCAGCCACAGGACATGGCGGTTGGCCTCTTACCATACTTATGACACCGGAGCAGAAGCCCTTCTACGCTGCGACCTATCTGCCCAAGGAGACCCAGAACGGAATTCTGGGGCTTATGGATCTGTTGGAACAGGTTGCTTTTAAATGGAACAAGGATCCCAGCTCCATCTTAAGCACGGCAAATCAGCTGGCAGACATTATGAAGAGGGAATTTGAGGCTTCCTCCGACAGTGCTCCCGTGACGAAGGATATTGTAAATCTGGCAGTATCACAGCTTCAGCAGAGCTTTGATCATGATTACGGCGGCTTTGGCAATGAACCCAAGTTCCCTACCCCTCATAAGCTGATGTTTTTACTGCGGTATGCCCAGGCTGAGGCAGACGAGCAGGCCCTCTTTATGGTGGAAAATACCCTGATGCATATGTACCGGGGCGGTATTTATGATCATGTGGGATACGGCTTTTCCCGCTATTCCACGGATGCCAGATGGCTGGTGCCCCATTTTGAGAAAATGCTCTATGATAATGCCCTGCTTGCCCTGACCTATACGGAAGCATTTCAGTATACCAAAAAGCCCCTCTACCGGATGGCAGCGGAGCAGATCTTTGAATATATTCGTCGGGAGATGACCGATAAGGAGGGCGGTTTCTACTGTGCCCAGGATGCCGACAGTGAGGGTGTGGAAGGTAAATACTATGTATTCACTCCTGAGGAGATTACCTCAATCCTTGGCAATGAGGATGGTTCCTTCTTCTGCGAGTACTTTAATATCACCAAGGAAGGCAACTTTGAAGGTGCTTCCATACCCAATCTTATCAAAGCAAATGAAATAAAATCAGATAATGAGCGGATTATCCGCCTTTGCAGTACAGTATATAATTACCGCTTAAATCGCAGCAAGCTGCATAAGGACGATAAAATCCTAACCTCCTGGAATGCCTTGATGACAACTGCCTATGCCACTGCAGCAAAGGTATTCTGTAACAAGGCTTATCTTGATATTGCTGAGCAGGCTGCAGATTTCATCGACCGCAGACTGACTGATAAGGAAGGATTACTCTATGCCCGTTATCGGGAGGAGCATTCGGCTCATTTTGGAACCCTGGATGACTATGCCTTCTATTGTATGTCCTTACTTTCGCTGTATGAGGCTACCTTTGAAATAAAATATATCAAACGGGCCGTCAGCATAGCCAAGCACATGATCGATCTGTTCTGGGATAACAAATACGGCGGCTTCTTCCTGAATGCCGTGGATGCCGAGCAGCTGATTTATCGGCCTAAGGAGGTCTACGACGGTGCGATTCCCTCCGGTAATGCAGTCGCAGGCTACGCGCTGAAGCGTCTTGCAACTATCACCACGGATAGCAAACTCATGGAGTATGCCAATAAGCAGCTGCGCTTCCTGGCAGGACAGGCTAAGGATTATCCGGAGTCTTATAGCTTCTCCCTTATCGCATTCCTGCAGACCCTCTATCCCAGCAAGGAGATTGTCTGTGTAACCGAAGAGAAAGAGGATTTGGCTGAGCTCAAGGAGTATATGTCCCTGCACTTTGAACCCAATACCCTTGTACTTGTGAAAACCGAGAAAAATGCTGAGGAAATATTGGAAGTAGCATCTTATGTGGAGGATTATCGTACTATAAATGATAAAACCACATATTATATCTGTGAAAACCATAATTGCATCGTACCTACCAATGAGCTTCCGCTGAAAACCACAAGATAATAAGGGATCTGTAGTTATTATAATGG
>JAJUHH010000082.1 GCA_029267975.1 Clostridiales bacterium | reverse complement strand
GATGCATCCCGATTCCCACGGGGTGCATTTTCTTTGTTGAGCTAGAGATATCTATAGCGTTTGAAGCTTCCTATGAATGGTAAATCTTATTAACACAAGCATTTCAATTATGCTAGAGATACTTGTAAAATTACGAAAAAGATATGATATAATCAATACATATACTTCTTTAGTAGATAGGATGGGATGGAGAATGAGCAATATTCAAAGGATAAATACCTATGCGGATGACAGGTTTGATCTGGATATCTTAAGGCAGCATGGTGCCTTTCTTGTTGATGATAAATATAAATGCAGTTTTAGAATCATCGATAAAGATTCTGCTATAGTATACTTTGATCGTGAAATCGACGTGTACGAATTGATTGATGAATTCAGGTTTTATGCCGAACATATCATTAATTTTTATGATGAGAATATGAAATTAATAAAAGCTTTTCCTCCTATAGAAATTTTTTATGTAAATATCAAGGATATTCAACCTTCACAGTTTTTTGTGGATATGGATAAAGTTAATGCAATAGCAACTTTTATAGAAAGTGAAGAAGATATATATATTCCCCTCGCGAAAATAGAGGATGGTTTTGTATCTGTGGATGGACATAGCAGAATTTATTATGCAGCCACAAAAGGGTATCGCAGAGTAAAGGCTTTTATAACTGAACCAGGGGATTATTTAAAGGGATTTGTTGAAGAGGCAAGGAAAAGAAAGATTTATTCACCCTATGATCTAGAACTAATACCCCATGAGGAATATAATATAAAATGGCACAAATTTTGTGATGATTTTTTTAAAGACAGGAAATAAAAAATAAAGTTTTATAAGAAATCAAATCTTAAATGCTTTGAAGGAGACTTGTATGAAGGTATCAGCTATTTTGTGGGATTATGATGGGACATTAGTGGACAGCACAAGAAAAAACATGGAGGTTACAATTGATGTATTAAGGAGGTTCCACAAGGGAAAAGACTTTCCTATTCCGGAGATCTTAACCTCTGTGGAAAAATATCTTGAAGCAAATTATCGATATAAGAACTGGCGGGAACTATATAAAAATTGCTACCAGCTGAGCGAGGAGCAGGTGAATGAGGCTGGTAAGCTGTGGAGCCCTTGTCAATTAGCAAATGAGACCCTTGCTGACCTTTACCCGGGTCTGGACAATACGATTAAGGCCTTTGCCTATATAAGTCAGGGTATCTGTTCTCAGAATGCTTCTGCCAATATACATAAGTCTCTTGATGCCTTTGGCCTGGCAAGCTATTTTACAGCTATCATCGGCTATGAGGAGGTCTCCAATCTGCAGCAGAAGCCGGACCCTGCGGGCTTTTTAAAGTGCATAGAGCAGATGGGACTTGATATAGAAAAGACTGCACTGATCTATATTGGAGATCACCAGGAGGATGTGGTGTTTGCCAAAAATGCAGAGCATGCCCTCAGAGAGGCCGGACAGGAGGTCTCGGTTATCAGTATTGCGGTGGGCTATAGTGGCTCCTCGCCTGAAACATGGCATATTAAGCCGGATTATATTGCTAATTCGGCAGAGGAAATAAACCGTATTATTCATATGATCCAGGGTGAAGCCCAGGTCTAATAATACCCCTAAAAATCCTCTGAACTGTGGCTTACTAATGAGTATTTTCAGGGAATAGCTGCCTTCTAGGACTAAAGTATGATGCAACAATTCCCAGTTTTTATAAGCCTAAGCATTGAATTTAGTGCGTAGAAGTGTTAAAACTATAGTATGTTTGTTGACATAATTACATAACAACATCGGTTACATTATTACTAACTATACGGAGGCACTAATGAAGAAATCAAGTAAGAAACACTTATCCCTTGATGTAATAAAGAAGGGGAAGGCTGATCAGAAAATTAGCAAAGCAAAAGTAAATAGTCAAAGTAAAGAAAATACCGTTAATGTTACAGGGAAGGGCCCTATTAAGAAGAAAATTGAGAAGGGGAGCAAAGACAGACTTCCGTTAAAATTAAGACTTAGTCTTTCCCATATATTGATTGCTGCAATCCCTATTTTGATTATCGCAGTTGTCATCACTTCACAGGCATCTGAATCCTTAATGACAAAAGTAAATAATTCTAACCTGGCCTACGCTACTCAGGCCACAGAGATGATTGATAATAATATCGCAAGTATTGAGAACGTGATCACATTATTCACTTATAATTCCAGCTTCAATGCTACGGTCAGCAAGAGCAGAGAGGATTATGAGTCATCCTTTGATATGATGCAGGAGCGTAAGGAAACCGTGGACAGCGTTATAAGCTCCCTGCAATCTACCAACAATAATATTCTCAAGGTTTTCCTGGTAAAGGAGAATGAAACCATCGGATCCACAACAGGCAATACAGAACAGCAGGCTCTTCTGGAACAATACATTGAAAGCTACCTGGGTGGAGATACCTCTAAAGGAAAAAAACTTGCCTGGTTTTATAATGATAGCTACTATTATGTTCTGAAAGACATTCGTAATGTCCAAACCGGAAAATATGTCGGTGTTCTGGTTTTGCAGGTTAATAAAAATATATTTTCAAAGAATCTGACCAATACCATAGGGGAAGCTGCAAAGATTGCTCTTCTTGACTCCGAGGGTAAGATCATCCAGACTCCCAAGGACCAGGAGGAGATGGGCGAGCTTGGGTATTTTGACACTCTGAAGAATAAGTTAGACCAGGAGGGTGAAGAGCGAACCGGCATGTTCACAACCACTGAAGGGCTGGAGGAAGAGACGTCAATTCTATATGGCAGTACTTCAAATGGTTGGATCTATGTAATGCAAGTCCCTGTAAGTAATATCCTTGAGGATATTTCAACCCTGAGGTCTACAGCCACGATCCTTGCAATAATAGCAATTGCTGTAGCAGCCCTGGTGGGTGTTTTGATTGCATTATCTATTTCCAAGCCCATTGATTATATCCGCAAAAAGCTGAAACTGGTGGAACAGGGAGATCTGACCATTCACTCGGAAATTGAAGGAAAATATGAGATAGGTCAGCTGTCTCTTAGCTTTAATAATATGACCCATAATATGAGAGAGCTTTTACAGAAGGTAGATGGCGCTGCAGGCAAGGTATCTTCAAACTCTACAGAACTGCAGAGGATTGCTGAGAATTCTGCCAGTGCTTCTTCAGAAATCGTACAGGCGGTAGAATCAATTACCCTGGGTGCAGAAGAACAGGCGAAGGAATCAGAACAAGCTGCCATTGTTGTGAAGGAGTTAGTGGAGCTCTTCCATGCAGCAGAGACTTATTTTCATGAAGTGGTTCAGGCGACAGATCGTACCAGGGAGGCTAGCAATCATGCCAGCTCAACCATGGAGAATCTTACTGCTACCACCAATTCTGCCAATGAATTAACCCAGAATATCCGGAGCAGTATCAAGAAGCTTGGAGAAAGAATACATGAGATCTCCGGTATTATTGAGATTATTAACAACATCAGCAAGCAGACTAACCTTCTGGCCCTGAATGCAGCTATTGAGGCGGCCCGGGTTGGAGAGGCCGGAAAGGGCTTTGCTGTCGTTGCAGGTGAAGTAAATAAGCTAGCGGCACAATCCAGTGATTCTGTAAAGAGCATTACACAGATTATAGACAGCATCATCGCAGAAGTAACAGCAACAGAAACCATGATTGAAGAAGGCTCTACTATTTATGTACAGCAGGGAGGAGCTGTAACCGATACGGAAGTGATCTTCGGGGAGGTTACTCAAAACATGGATACTATCTCTGAGAAGGTATCCTCTGTTTATGAAATTATGGAGAAGATCGATCAGGTAAAGGATAAAGCATCTGATGCTATCACCGGCATTGCAGCCATTGCAGAGGAAGCAGCAGCAGCCACCGAAGAGGTACTGGCAAGAGGCGAGGAGCAGACAGTGACTGCAGAACAGTTAAAGAATATGTCCCTGGAGCTCAGAGAGGTTATTACACAGATGAGTGAGCAAATGAAAATTTTTTCAATATAACGCACTTTTACGAGAAGGAAAATTGTATAAAAGTAAAAAAAATTGTTGATTATTTGAATAAAAGTATATATAGTAGGTATAAACAAGGGAGTGACCGCAAGGTACTCCCTTGTTTTGTTATAGGAAACTTCTTCGGTTTTCCTAAACCTAGCAAAAGTTATTCGGACAGAAGCATACTTGCAGCAGAATAGGGAAGTAACATTATAAGAAAAAGGGGGATCATCCTGTATGAAGCACAAGAAGCATGTCGCGTTGTTGACCAAGCTCCGAATACCTAAGGGACTTGGCAATCCTGGTAAGGGTAATAACAAGAAGTACCTGCCTATACGTAATCAGGACAGATTATCACTTAAGGTAAAGCTCAGTCTGTCCCATATCCTGATTTCGGCAATACCAATCTTACTGGCGGTGTTTATAATCACCAGCCAAGCGTCCTCCTCCCTGCTTCGAAAGGTAAATGATTCTAATCTGGCTTTTGCAACCCAGGTAACGCAAATGATTGACAGCAGCATTAATAATATAGAGAATTTGGTTACGATCATCGTATATAATTCCAATTTGAATACCACGGTCAGTAAAAATCCCAGTGATTATGAAAGGCCGTATGAAATGATGATAGAAAGAAAAGATAATTTTGAAAGTGTGATCCTGTCCTTAAAATCTTCTAACAGTAATATTAAGACCATCTATTTGGTAAAAGCCAATGAAGTGATTGGTACCATGCCGGAGAAAGAGGAGCAGAGCTTTGTGGAGGAGTGCATGGCCAGCTACCTGGCAAAGGAAGAGAAGGATAAAGCAGTGTCCTGGTATTACAATTCCAAGCATATGTATGTTCTTAAGCAGATCAACAGCTTTCAGACCGGCAAATACATTGGTGTGCTGGTTCTGCAGCTTGACAGGAAGCTGTTCCTGGATAATTTAATGAACAGCTTTGGCAATAAGGCAAGAGTTGCACTGCTGGATACAGAAGGAAAGGTGATCCTGACCCCGGAGGACCAAGAGGAGCTTGGTGAGATCAGCTATTTTAACACCCTGAAGGAGAGGATTGCAAAGAGCCGGGAAGCGATGGAAAAGCCCGTTGGTGTATTTACCACCGGAGAAGGGCTGTCACAGGAGGTCTCTGTCATGTATGGGGGCTGCACTAATCAATGGGTGTATATGCTGCAGATGCCGGTAAACCACATTCTAAGCGATATCAGTAAGCTTCAGGGGGCATCCATAATCCTGGCAGCGATAACCTTGTTCCTGGCAGCCTTGATTGGTATCTGGATTGCCTTGTCCATCACAAGGCCCATCGACTATATCCGCATGAAGCTTAAATTAGTAGAACAGGGGGACCTTACTGTTTACTCCGAACTGGAAGGAAGGTATGAAATAGGGCAGCTATCAAAGAGCTTTAACCATATGATGGCCAATATGAGGGAACTGATTGAGAAAGTCAGGGAGGCAGCCGGTAAGGTAAGTTCTAAAGCCAATGAGCTGCAGCAAATCGCCGGAAATTCTTCGGATGCCTCTTCAGAAATAGTACAGGCAGTAGAAGCAATTACCCTGGGTGCGGAAGAGCAGGCCAAAGAATCAGAAGAGGCAGCTGAAGTTGTAAAGGAGCTGGTAGATCTCATCCATATGGCAGGAAAGCACTTTAATGAAGTTGTCCAGGCTACGGACCGAACCAAGGCAGCCAGCAAGCATGCATCCTCAACCATGGAGCACCTGACCAGGGCTACCAATGCTGCCAATGAGCTGAGCCAGGAGATAAGAAACAGTATCAGACAGCTTGGGGCTAGAATACATGAAATCTCCATGATCCTTGAGGTGATTAACCAAATAAGCAAGCAAACAAATCTTCTGGCTCTGAATGCCTCCATTGAGGCGGCCCGTGTGGGTGAGGCAGGCAAGGGATTTGTAGTGGTAGCAGGAGAAGTTAATAAGCTGGCAGCCCAGTCCGGGGAAGCTGTAAAAAGCATAACATCAATCATTGACCATATTATCACAGAGGTTATCCAAACAGAGACAAAGGTGGAAGAAGGGGCAGTAATCTATACGGAACAGGGAAACAGGGTAAGCGATACTGAAGTAATATTTACGGAGATAAGCTCTAACATGGATACGATCTCAGAGAAGGTGGCTTCCGTTTATGAGATATTAGAGAGAATTGATCAGGTAAAGAAGCATGCATCGGATGCAATCATTAATATAGCGTCAATTGCTGAGGAAGCAGCTGCAGCTACCGAAGAGGTACTGGCACGAGGTGAAGAGCAGACAGTTACGGCCGAGCAATTAAAAAGTATGGCCTTGGAATTGGGAGAGGTCATCTCCCACATGAGAGGACAGATGCAAAACTTTAAAATATCAGAAAGCTAATAGGAAGGTTATGGGCTCCTAAGGAAGCTTAAGGGCTCCTGGTAAGCTCAAGGGGATCAGAGCTTCCACCCTTAAGAATACTTCGGGATAGCTTTGACTTTGACAATGAGCTATTAGAAATGCCTGCGCTGCGGATATACCGCAGCGCAGGCATTTATGTGGGGTGTATCTTCAAGGAACCTAATAAAGATTGATGAATTATTATAGTTTATTCACGCTTCTCTTTACATAGGTTGTGTGAAGCAGGTCATGAGCCTTGTGGCTGCCAGGCTCTCCAAGATATTCACTGTAAAGGATCTTAATTGCTTCATTCTCGTGTGACTTTCTCACTTCGTTGGCAGCATCCAGATCATACAGCGCCTTTGCACGAAGTGCCTTAATATCACTGAAATTTCTTACATTAGCCGGCTGCTGAGGCTGTCCGCCACCGTTAACACATCCGCCGGGGCAACCCATGATTTCAATGAAGTGGTAATTTGCCTTACCTTCCTTTACATCATCAAGAAGCTTCTTTGCATTGGCTAAACCTGATGCAACAGCTACATTCACGTCCATATCAGCCACATGGTAGGTTGCTGTCTTAATTCCCTGAGTACCTCTTACCTCTCCAAAGTCAGGACTGGGCAGCTCTTTACCGGTTAAGGTTTCTACTGCTGTTCTGAGAGCTGCTTCCATAACACCACCGGTCGCACCGAAGATTACTGCAGCTCCGGAGGATCTGCCCAGAGGATCGTCAAATTGCTCATCCGGCAGGGATAAGAAATTAATACCTACACGTTCAATCATTCTGGCAAATTCTCTGGTGGTAATGGAGATATCTACATCGGGAACGCCTGCAGCGCTCTGATCCGGTCTTCCGATCTCGAATTTCTTTGCGGTACAAGGCATTACACTAACCATAACGATATTCTTGGGATCGAGGCCGTTCTTCTCTGCAAAGTAAGTCTTTGCTACAGCACCAAACATCTGCTGAGGTGACTTACAGCTGGACAGGTGATCAAGCATATCCGGATAGTAATGCTCGCAATACTTAATCCATCCCGGTGAACAGGAGGTAATAAGCGGTAATTTACCGCCGTGAGAGATACGTTCAATCAGCTCGTGAGCTTCCTCCATAATGGTTAAGTCAGCTGCAAAGTTGGTGTCAAATACCTTATC
Source organism: Clostridiales bacterium (assembly GCA_029267975.1). Classification (GTDB taxonomy): domain Bacteria; phylum Bacillota; class Clostridia; order Lachnospirales; family Lachnospiraceae; genus Mobilitalea. The sequence continues at coordinate 2,260 of JAJUHH010000082.1, read as the reverse complement.
AAAGCCCAGACGGCGCATAGCAGCTACCATCTTGCCTTCTACATTGGTCCCAATAGGAAGACCGAAGGCTTCTCCAAGAGCAGCACGAACTGCAGGAGCAGACTGTACGATCACATATTTGGTAGGATCAGCAAGAGCATCGAATACTTCCTGAGTAGAATCCTTTTCGTAAAGTGCTCCGGTAGGGCAAACTGCAATACACTGACCGCAGGATACACAGCTGGTCTCTCCAAGGCCCATGTCGAAAGCACAGGAAATACTGGTGTCAAAGCCACGTTCATTGGCGCCAATTACGCCGATGCCCTGAACCTTATCGCATACTGCAGAGCAGCGTCTGCAAAGAATACATTTATTATTGTCACGAACCATATGGGCAGCGGAATCATCCTGCTCATAATGATTGCGAACACCGTCATACAGGCCTTCATCCTGAACACCCAGTTCATAGCAAAGCTTCTGAAGTTCACAGCTGCCGCTTCGAACACAGGATAAGCATCTTCTGTCATGGTTGGACAGGATCAGCTCCAGGGTTTTTCTGCGGGAGTCAAGTACCTTAGGGGAGTTGGTTATGATTTCCATACCCTCTGAAACCGGGTATACGCAAGAAGCTACAAGGCTTCTGGCCCCCTTTACTTCCACCACGCAGATACGACAGGCGCCGATCTCATTGATTTCCTTCAGGTAACAAAGGGTGGGAATATCAATACTTGCAAGCCTTGCTGCTTCCAGAATGGTCGCGCCCTTCGGTGCCTGAACCGGCATGCCGTTTATTTTAATATTTACCGTTTCCATAGTTATCCTCCTTATCTTACTGAGATAGCACCGAATTTACACTTCTCCATACAAGCGCCGCACTTAATACATTTGCTCTGATCAATGACATGAGCTTCCTTAACCTTACCTTGAATTGCACCGTTAGGGCAGACTCTTGAACATAAGGTACAGCCCTTACATAAATCAGCGTCAATGATGTAGGACAGGAGTGCCTTGCACACACCTGCGGGACATTTCTTATCAACCACATGGGCAATATATTCGTCCTTAAAGTATCGCAGGGTAGATAATACGGGGTTCGGTGCAGTCTGACCGAGTCCGCAGAGAGAGTTATCCTTAATGTAATAGCACAGCTCCTCAAGCTTAACCAGGTCTTCCATAGTACCCTGACCATTGGTGATCTTGTCAAGCATTTCATGAAGACGCTTGGTTCCGATACGGCAAGGGGTACATTTTCCGCAGGATTCATCCACAGTAAACTCCAGGAAGAACTTTGCGATATCTACCATACAGTTGTCTTCGTCCATAACAATGAGTCCGCCGGAGCCCATCATAGAACCTATGTTAATTAAGTTGTCATAATCGATCGGTATATCAAAATGCTCTGCAGGGATACAGCCGCCGGAGGGACCGCCTGTCTGTGCTGCTTTAAACTTCTTACCGTTGGGAATACCGCCGCCGATTTCCTCAATAACTTCACGAAGAGGAGTTCCCATGGGGATTTCCACCAAACCGGTGTTATTGATCTTACCGCCCAGAGCGAATACCTTGGTACCCTTGGACTTTTCGGTACCCATGGAAGCAAACCATTCCGGACCATGTAAGATGATCTGAGGAATATTTGCGTAGGTTTCTACGTTATTTAAAATAGTAGGCTTCTGGAAGAGTCCCTTTTGTGCCGGGAACGGCGGACGGGGACGGGGTTCACCACGGTTACCCTCGATAGAGGTCATAAGTGCGGTTTCCTCGCCGCATACAAAGGCACCGGCGCCAAGTCTTAATTCGATATCAAAGTCAAAACCGCTGCCGAAGATGTCCTTACCCAGTAAGCCATATTCTCTGGCCTGACGAATGGCAATTTCCAGACGGTCAACAGCGATGGGATATTCAGCACGTACATAGATATAACCCTGGTTTGCACCGATAGCGTAACCAGCAATGGCCATAGCCTCCAGTACAACGTGAGGGTCACCCTCTAATACGGAACGGTCCATGAATGCGCCCGGGTCGCCTTCGTCAGCATTACAACAGACATATTTCTGATCGGCGTCATTCCCTTTCGCAAGCTTCCACTTAAGACCGGTAGGGAAACCGCCGCCGCCGCGTCCTCTTAACCCACTGTCTAAGATGGTCTGAATGACCTGGTCGGGGGTATATTCTGTCAATACCTTTCCAAGAGCTTCATAACCGCCGGTTCCGATATATTCATCGATGTTCTCGGGATTGATAACACCACAGTTGCGGAGTGCAATTCTGTGCTGCTTCT
>JAJUHH010000081.1 GCA_029267975.1 Clostridiales bacterium | reverse complement strand
TTGAAGGACACATTACGGAATTCTATCTCAATATGACTGCTGTCTTCCAGACTTTTATCTCCATAGGTAACTTTGTTCGGTATTTTTTCAAACTCCAGATATTGCTCAAGATATTTGCAATTCTGCAGAAACTCTACAAAGTTCATGAGCATGGCAAATATGCTGTTGGCAAAATTATTGGCCGCTGCAATATACATGGAAAAATCACCGATCCCAAGTGCACCCTGAAATACCTTCCAGGCCATGTAGCCATAGACTGCCACCATCTGCACCTGGAGATTGACCGCTGCTACACCGTCATAACGGCCAAATTTCACAAAATAAGTTCCAAACTGCTTTAAGGACTCTTTATTGTAAGCCTGAATCTTCTTATCTATATATGGAGCCATGTGATTAATCCTGATATCCTTAGCCATGGAAAAATCACCAATTAGTGTATAATAATAATGATAACTGCGATTTAGCGGTATCAGCTTCTGATACAACTCGAACATCAGGCCCTGTTCCTTCTTCCACATGGCAGTATTCACAAGCAGAATTGCAATAATAAGAACCAGCAGTAAAATGTTCAGCCTTGCAATGATCACAGCCAATCCAATGATTGTAATAATACTTTGCAAGAGGTTGATCATGCTTGTGATCATTCTCCAGAGAGCGCCCTGATTTCTAACCGGGAAGATTGCTTTCTCCTTCTGATCAAGTATCTCCGGATCCTCAAGCTTCTCATAGTCCATCCGCATAATATGCTTCCCCATGTGAAGCTCAAAGCTGTTTACCATAGCAAAGTTTTCAACTTCAATTTTTGTATCCAGAAATTTATTGATCAGATTAAGAATCCCATTTCCAATCACTGTGGCTCCCACATAGAGAAGCAGCTGATAAATTCTTTGCTCTCCAAGCAGCTCATCAATGATAAACTTCGGCATAATAATATTAAGAAAAGGAGTCAGGGATTTCATAATTGCAGAAAGATAAATCAGCAGGATATAGGTCTTTGACATGCTGCCTGCCAGCTTTAAAAAATAATAAGCAATTTTTAAATCCTTCTTCATGCAATCGCCTCCTCTTCGTCCCGATAATATTTTGCCTGGGTCTCAAACATATCGTAGTATTTTCCCTTTCTCGCCAGAAGCTCTTCATGAGATCCATATTCTACAAGCTCACCATGCTCAAACATCGCGATCATATCACAGAATATGGTAGAAGCCAGCCTATGGGAGATATAGATGGCTGTCTTATTCTTTACCATCTGATTGAAATTCTGGTAGGTTTTATATTCTGCCAATGCATCCAGAGCTGCCGTGGGCTCATCAAGTACCATGATCGCTGCATCCTTATATAATGCTCTGGCTATGGTTATCATCTGCTTCTCACCACCGGACAATTCTACCCCCTCCTCATCCAAGAACTTAAGAAGGCTGGTATCAACCCCCTTATGCAGGGAATTTATCTTCTGTGCAATTCCTGCCTGTTCCAAAGCCTTTGTGAGTCGTTCCTGGTCAATGTCCTCCTTTTCCAGGATAGCTACATTCTCCGCCGCTGAAAAGGCAAGGATCTTCACCTCCTGGAATACGGCAGAAAGTAACTTTCTATACTCTTCCCTGTCAAAGCGATTAATATTAATGCCATTCAGTAATATTTCGCCTTCACTGACTTTATAGAGTCCGCATAGCAGCTTTACGAAGGTCGTCTTCCCGGCTCCGTTATGCCCCACAATCGCCAGCTTTTGTCCGGCCGGTATCTTCAGATTGAGATTTCTGTAGATGTACTGTTCACTATTGGGATAATGAAAGGACACATTCCGAAACTCAATCTCATAGGGTCCTTCCGGCAATGGAACGCCTTCCTTCTCAACCTCCTCAGGTTTCTCAATAAACTGCCTGAAATCGCAGACCTCCAGATTCTGAGCTCTGATGTGTGCCAAATCCCCAATCATTCTGTTGAACCAATCCGCAAAGCCTGCAATCGCAGCAAAATACATGGTCAGATCCGGGATTGTCATTCTACCTTGGATTACCTCGTAGATCAGATAGGCGTAGATGATACCCTCCCGAAGGATCAGCAAAACCACATCCACCAGACCGGCTTTAAAATATTTCCGCCTGATTTTCTTGTGGATCATCAGTCTTTTATTCTTATAATCTTTGAACAATCCTGCGATCCAGCCGGTTAATCCATAAAGGCGCAATTCTTTTCCATAGGAAAAGTCATACATCAGGTTATAAATATATTCGGAGCGGCGATCATTTTCAGAGATCTCATCCTTCCTGTCATGCTCGTATTTCCTGGCGCGGTATACAAAATAATAGGTAATAGAAACATTGGCAAGCATATAAAGCATCACGTATATATTCAGTCTAGCAATAATTGTAATAAAGCTTCCCACAGCCAGTAAGTTCCCACCCAAAAAGAACAGCTTATGCAGGATACCCTCGATCCCATTCTGATTATTATCAAGACAACGGGAAGCGGTCTCCTTATCATTGAGGAATTGGGGATCCTCCGTATTCTTGTAATCCGTTGTCATACATTTCATCTGAAGCATCCGCATGAATTTGAAGCGGATAGTAACCATTCTGGGGAAATACGCCTGGTTAAGATAGGATTTTCCCGAACCAAGCAGGGCACCAATCATGAAATAGCCTAGCAGCAGTCCCAACAATCGTTCCACCTGATCTCCATACATTAATTCCTGCAGAATATAGCGCGGGAATAAGAGATTTATGAGGGGGATTGCTCCTGACAAGACTGTAAAAATTGCGCAGTAAGCAAATACCTTTCGATCGGCTTCCCAGGCTCCCTGAACAATATAGCAAACATTCTGCCAGGTGTTATAAAGAGGCTTTTTTTCAGTCTGATTTCTTCTTTTCATACTTACTTACCTGCTTTCCTGCTTATCTCTCCTGAATATTTCACATTTCCATCAATATCCTTGCAGGAAAGATTACCTCCACATGATACGTTGCCGCCGATATCACGACATTCGATTGACTGACCTGCTGATACATTCCCCATGATATCTCCACAGCTTAAGCTTCCATGACATTCAACATTCTTTGCAGGACCATCATAGCTTACTTCAAGCTTATGCTCCCCTGCCTCCCCTTTTTTCAGGAGTTTTCTGCCCAGGAAGGCCACAAAATGCAGCTTATCGTCATCTTCCCAGGGTAAACCCATTGATTGTTCTGCCTGACTGCTAAGCTCCTGGGTGCTTCCGGATGTGATTGCTGCTTTTAGCATAAGCTCTGCTTCATCCCCATTAATGACGTTATTCTTATACATATCTAAGATTTTCTTAACAGTTACATTCTCCATATTCTTCTCCTTTTGCCTAAGCTCTGTTTTATCTACTCCATAATAGATGTGCTTAATCTTACAGTTCTTTAGCATTTTGGGTTCACTGTCGCAGTAAAGTCTGTTTATGCGGCAATCTTCCAGCCGAACACTGCCAGCACGGACAATTTTTGCATTCAGTCCATTTGCTTTAAGATGCGTACATTCGATTACATCCACAAGGCACCTGTTTGTAGATACCTTGCGACCAAAATAGGGGGCAATCAGCCAGTTCCCGTGTATCACATTTTTACCGGAGGGAGCTTGGTGATTTATTTGGATCTGATCTCCGGTCAGTTTCTTTACGGAGCATGTTCCCTTAATAAGGATCTCATCTGCTGATATCTCTTTTGTAGAGGTTAAGAACCCGTCACTATGTACCAGCTCTGCATTGACATTAGCTCTGCGCAGCTTTAATGTCCCTTCCAGGGTAAGGTGCTTGACCTTGATATCACGATATATTCTTGCGAAGCCATCAATATTGATCTTCTCGGCAATGATCCTTCCCTTACTCTTAAAGGTACCATCGATATTGATTGTCTGGACCTTGGCATCTCCCTTCAGCTTACCCATACCTTCCACGAGGATGCTTTCATATTCACCCCCATAGATGGAACCTACGCCTTCAATCTTTTCCCTTCTCATACCTTTACCACCTCATTCACCACAGCTTTTTCTGAAATTTGTATGCTCTCCCTGTATTCCACACGGTCAATGATGCAAAGATCTCCGATGTTAACCTGTTCTCCACACACTAACTGGGCTCTTGTACTCTCGATCTCTATATGATCCGCCTCAATGGTGTGGATCAGTGCTATACTCTTTTTCCCATTTCTTCCTTTATAGGACCCATATTTGGGTATTTGCTTAAACTTCTTATCGGGACGGAAGCTGTTTTTTATCTTTACATGGGATCCGGTTACTTGATCAACCCTGATGCTTTCCCCATTCAAGAGAAAGATATATTCCGCATTGACTGCCACAGCGGATAGCTGTGACAAACTATAAAAGTTCTCGCATTCAATCTCGTGATCACTATGTAATGCTTCTGTGCTGATAATATTCTGAAAGCGATATTCAAAGTTTAATGTCAGGGCAGAGGCACTTTCAAAGGTAACCGCATGAAAGGCTCCTGACCACTCATTACTGTTGCTTAAATTTGATCGTTTACTGCCGCTGCTGTTATGGAGTACCTTACATTCTAAAAGCTCCGCTGCAATAGCTCCTGCAAACGAGCACAAATTGCCCTTGCATATTCCATGAATTTCAGTACTGCCAAAAGCCTTTAATTCCTGGAAATCAGAAGCCTCTGCAAGGAGGCTACCTGCAACTTTTCCCTTTTTAATCTGAGAATGGGAAATTGTAACACTTCCTGCGGCAGAAAGACGCTTTATGGTACTTTCCTCAATTGCTAATTCACCTGCCGCAGTCACCATACCGTAGTCTCCCTGAATAGACCGTTCCCCCAGGGCTAGAATATTTCTTCTCATGCAGGGTTCACCTCAAATCCTTCCGTATTAAATTCCTTGGATACCTTCTCATCCTCATCGTCAAAGCGGAAGTTAAAGCTGTTGCGGTACTTCAGCTTTAGTTTATTGGACAAGTCTGCCAAGTGAATCTCCTTTACAATATTTAATCTGCTGTCGATATAAATCTGGGCCTGCTCCTCATAAATGGTGGCATAATAATCCTTCTGTCTGTCAAAGAGAAGAAGAATAAAGCCGGTGGATTTCATTTTGGGCAGATATCCCTTCAGTCCTTCTACTATCTCAATCAACTGGCCTCTGGACATATCCGAATGTTCCATAAATTCAGATAAGGCGATCATGATCAGGACTTCTATAAATAGGAAATTGCTCTTTTGAAAGCCCTGGACAAAGGCTGGGATCAGATTATCCTTAATCTCTTCGATTACTTTCAGATCCTCAGTTGTAAAATATCGTTCCGCCACCTCAGGAGACAGGATTTTCGCCAGTTCTTCCAGGGAGTACTTGTCTTTCAGTTCCTGTATGGCTTTGATCCTGCTTAGAATCTGCTTTCTTGGAAATACTGTTTCCTGTCCGGTAAAGGATGGCTGCTTAATAAACCATTCTTCAGGAATTAATCCTTCTCTCTTCCACCGATAAAGCTGCCCATAGGATATTCCTGTCTCATTTAATAAGTCTTTTTTTGTGATAAACATAGGCTTACTCAACTCCTTTTTCTGTTTTGTTTCATCATCACTGGGAACTATTCTTCTAAACGCTATATCATCATGCTTTCATTATTGCTGCCATAGTAAGCGTAACAATGTTTTGTTTTATTCGTTAAGCACAATGTAACATAACATTGTTACGTTGTCAAGTTGGGTGATAAAATTTTTTATAATAACTGCTCAGAGCAAAGGCTGCACAACACAAAAAGGCGGTATCTGCAAAATAATATTTGCAGATATCGCCTTTATTACGATCTGTGAAACAAAATCTATAGTGTAGCGATCAGTTCCTTTGCCGAACCTTCTCTTAGACTCCGGTTATACTCCTGAATGGAAGTAATCTCATGTTCAAATACCATTCCACCCCTGGCCAGATCCTCCATCTCATGAAAATCTGATCCTGAGGTCATATATAGATTATGCTCCTTGGCATAGGCCAGAGCTAACTCATTTCTTGAATTGTGTCTTGCATTCCCATTATATACTTCAACTCCATGGATCTCCCCGGGTGGCATTACTGTCATCCATTTGCGATAGGGATGAGCCTGGACAATAAGAATATCCTGGTCTTTAATCAATTCATTGAATTTCTTTAAGCCCAATAGATACAATTCCTCATGTTCTCTGAGAAACTCTTCTGTCGCTCCATAGACAAGATAATCATTGGGGGTTTCCGTAAAACGAAGCTCCATTCCCAGAAGAACCTTCATACCAAGCTTCTTACCTTCTTCATGAGCACTGCGATAGCCGGATAGATAATGATCGATCTTCTGCTCCCAGTTCATCTTTCCCAAAGCTTCAAAAAAACCGTCGTAATAATGGTCTGTGATTATTACCCCCTGATATCCTGCCTGATGGTATAGCCTCACCGCATCCTTTGCTGCGATTTTACCGCAGGCACTGGTTTCTGAGGTATGCATGTGTGTGTCAATCCGAAACATAAGCTGTCATCCTCCTTCACTTTATCACCCTTATCCTTAGCACTAACTTTAAATCCTTCCCTCTATCTTTAAAATCCCTACTCCTAAGCTTAGATAGTACATAGGTCTATAAGGATTACTCATCGGGACTATCATATCACAGAACTGTTCTTACATCCAAGAGTAATTCGATGAATTTTAAATATTCCTGTGTCAGACTACTGATGGGAGTGAACAATATTTATCGATTTGAGCGTGTCTGATAATTTATGGTTTCCTTTTCTCAATAAATTCGCTATACTTATGATTGTTAATTACATTATGCAGAATACGTTAAGGGGATAACAATATGAAGAATGATTTATTTACAATCGGACCTCTCACTGTCCATGGTTATGGACTGATGATTGCCATCGGTGTTATTGCTGCTTATACGGTTGCCGAAAAGCGGGCAAAGAAGAAGGGCTTAAATCAGGATCTGATCTTTAACCTGACCATCTGGTGCTTGATTGGGGGTATTCTCGGAGCTAAGCTTCTGTACTATCTCACACAGCTAAAGGCTATCCTAAGAGATCCTTCCCTACTGTTAGATGTATCCCAGGGTTTTGTGGTATACGGCGGAATCATTGGAGGTATTCTTACAGGCTATCTGTTCACCAGAAAGCATAAATTAAATTTCCTGGAATACTTCGACCTGGTCATGCCCTCTATTGCTCTGGCACAGGGCTTTGGGCGCCTGGGTTGTCTGCTGGCCGGCTGCTGCTATGGGGAGGAGACAAGCTCTGCTTTTCACCTCATATTCAAAGACTCCGACTATGCACCCAATGGTATCCAATTAATACCTACCCAGCCGATATCCAGTGCTCTGAATTTCCTGAACTTCTTTGCCCTGATATTGATTGCCAAGCGGACAAAGGCTCATGGTCAGGTTGCAGGCTTTTACCTGACCTTCTACAGTGCAGGACGCTTTATTCTGGAATTCTTCCGGGGTGATCTGGAGCGTGGAGAGATTGGTGCTTTATCAACCTCCCAGTTTATCTCCATCTTTACCTTCTTAGCCGGAACTTTAATTATCTTCTTCTGTGGTTTCCTTTCCCGCAGGAAGAGCAGCCTATCTGAGTCCGACCAAACAGTTACAGAGGCAGCTATTGATCACACTTTAGATGAAGCTGCAGACGGAAGTAGTAAGGTCCATGTTGAGATTGAGGACGGAATGATTATTGAGACCTTAGTTGATCCTTCCGATCCTTCCCTGTCTTCCTCTTCAGAAGGCCAAGAAGAAAACAAAGAGTAATATAACAAGATAAAAAAATGTGTGGGTTCCGGCAAAGAAACTCACACATTTTTATTAGCTAAAAGCAGCGGGAAAAAAGAATTCTTCTTAGGTCAATCCGATCAAATACCCAACGATCTCTTCTCCATCGGAAGCCCCATACTGTTCTGTCATCCAGGAAGGTAGGAAAATACCAGAAGCTATCTCCATTAATCAGCCAGATAAAAGTAAACCTGCGCAGGCAGCTTCTCAGTTCCCTGCGTCTTACTCTAATATCATCAGGTCTTCCTGGCCTGCCAGGTCCACCGGGTCTGCCAGGACCGCCAATGGGCCCCCCTGGGCCTCCAGGTCCACCCGGTCTGCCCGGTCCGCCAATGGGACCTCCTGGTCTGCCAGGTCCACCGGGTCTTCCGGGTCCGCCAATAGGGCCTCCTGGTCCGCCCGGTCTGCCAGGGCCACCAATAGGTCCTCCTGGTCTTCCAGGTCCTCTAAAGGGTTCCGGGCCATCAGTTTCCGGCCCACCGTCAAATCGGAACTCTCTCGGCAGCTCCGGAATAAAATTCGGCGGCGCCGATCTGGGCTGATCTTCCCGACCGTCGAAGGGGGTCTGACCACCGAAGGGTGTCTGACCGCCAGAGGGAGTCTGACCACCAATAGGCGACTGACCACCGAAGGGGGGACGCCCATCAGGTACAAACGGTGGCGGCGTATCCTGTGCCAGGTCAAAGGATGATTCCTCTACAGAAGGCCGTCTGTAATAGGGCGGAAAACCTCCCATATTAAACTGTTGTCTTTGTACATTCTCATTCCTTTTCATAGATTCTCTATCAGAATGTATATCATTTCCCAAACTACTTGCCCCTTTCCACACAATAAGTCATACATTATTGTATGTTCTGCTATGCGAAAAGGTTAAACTGTGAAAGGGGCATTTGCTCAATGCTCAGTATCAATAATTAGACTGCTTCACTTACTCTGTCGGTCATTAGAATTCCTTTTTAATATAAATAGCAACCGATATCTGATAAGATATATAAATTGCCAGTAGGATGGTGATCGGTACAATCAGGTATATATTCTTTAGGAATAGCTCCCACAAGTTCAATAAGCTATGTGGCAGATTAGCTGTACCGTCTTTTAATGCAATTCCCAAAACATAGTAAATGATAAATGGAACAAGATATACAATGATTACGATAAGCCTGGATTTCTCAACGCCTAGCTTTGTAATAAAGGGAATGGTAATACTATAAAAAAGAAGTACGATAGCTATACCAATCCAGATACTGCTCATTCCAGCAAAAGGGGTGTTCGTCTTTAAAACAATATTCAAGATGATATTATAAATAACACAAATTAGTACACCGATTAAATCTATAAGCAGCATCACAAGATATTTGCTTTTCACAATATTCTTTCTGGATATGGGCAAGGTTAAGGCATAAGTATCCCATTTTGCCATCTCGTCATAGGAATAAATGCTAAAGATCAATGTTGCAAACAGCACAGAAAAAATAGTGTTAAAGAAACTGGATTCCTTTGAGATAAAGGATATAGCTCCATAGATGATCGTTACCAGCCCATATATTCGAAAACTCTTTTTAAGATTAAGAATATCCTTAATGATTAATCCCAGCATCCTTACTGCTCCTTTCTCTTGCTGATAAACAGCATAATCTCTTCTATCGATGTCTTTTCAATGTTATACCCATGATACTTTCTCAGAAAGCGATCCTTATCCCGTATCATAACCTCCGCACCGAAGCTATTCTCTCTTATGCCGACAATAAATGTACGATCAATCCCTGCTACCTCATCGCGGCGGCAACGAATCACACCGTATTGATAGATAAGATTATCCTTGTTCTCACTGAAGATGATCTTTCCCTGGTGAATGAAGGTAACATAATCGGCAACCTTCTCAATATCACTTATGATATGAGAGGACAATAAGATCGAGTGGTCCTCCTCCTGAATAAACTCCAGAAGAATATCCAGAATCTCATCCCTCACCATGGGATCCAGCCCACTGGTAGCTTCATCCAGGATCAATAGCT
>JAJUHH010000080.1 GCA_029267975.1 Clostridiales bacterium | reverse complement strand
TGTAAATTATATCCACTCACCCAGACCGAAATAAGAAGCTATTTTCTCATCTATGATGAGGACTTACTTGACCAATGTCTTAAGAATAGAGCGCGAATGCAGTTTCTTAAAGGGTTCGGATATGAGTTTCATGTGCATATACCTGCGGATGTGCTCTTGCACTTGAAGAAGCGTTATGAAGCGTATCTTAAGAGTGCTGGGGCGTTTCCGCATGAAATCGGGGTTATTCTGGGCTATCCCCTGGGAGATGTGGAAGGCTTTATTCGAAATGGGGGAAAGAATTATCTTCTCAGTGGTGCCTGGAAGGTATATGTGGACGTAGCTGCTGCAAGACGAACCTTTGCTCAATATCAGGAGATGAAGCATCAGGCATTAAAGCACTTAATGCTGGGTGGAATATTGGAGGAGCTTTGCGAATATAGGGATGAGAGGTAAAGAATATAGAAATAGAGGTGAGGCTATGGTAAATCAAGATAGGATGGTTGAGGAATTTTGCAGCTTGGTGGCAATTGATTCAGTTCCATTTCAGGAGAGGCAGATGGCGGACCGCCTGAAGGAAACCTTGCTTTCTCTTGGATTTACAGTGACAGAAGATGAGGCTGGAGAATGTTACCGAGGGAATAGCGGTAATATCTATGGTTTTTTACAAGGCTCACTGCCGGGAGAGCCCCTGCTTTTTTCAGCCCACATGGATACGGTGGAGCCGGGCAAGGATAAGAAGGCAGTCATACATAACGACGGTAGGATCACCAGCGACGGCACCACGGTATTGGGAGCGGATGATCTGTCCGGCGTTGTTTCCATCCTTGAAGCAATTCGAAGCATCAGAGAGCAGGGACTTCCTCACCGAAGCATAGAGGTACTGTTTTCCATTGCAGAGGAGTATTATCTGAAGGGATGTAAGGTATTTGATTTTCGAAAAATTAAAGCGAAGGAAGCTTATGTGCTGGACCTTGATGGGACCATAGGAACAGCAGCGCTTAAGGCCCCCACAGTCATTGGGTTTTCTGCCAAATTTATCGGTAAGGCCTCTCATGCAGGTTTTGCTCCCGAGCGTGGGATCAATGCAATCGCTGTTGCTGCAGAAGCGATAAGCCTGATAGAACAGGGGCGGATTGATCCTCAGATGACAGTAAATATCGGTCTGATCGAAGGCGGTAAGGCAAGAAATATCGTATCCGCGGAATGTGTGCTCAAAGGAGAGGTCCGCTGTCTGGATCACCAAAGAGCACTGGAGAGGATCAATGAGATAAAACAGACCATGACGAAAGTGGCAGCAAGCAAAGGGGCAAGGCTGGAGTTTTCTATCTCCTTTGGCTGCATTGCTTATGAGGTGGATAAAAAGCATCCGGTGGTCAAGCGTTTTCAGTCTGCCTGCAGGGAACTTGGGCTGCCGGTGAAGCTGATCGAAACCTTTGGCGGCAGTGATAACAATGTATTTTTACGAAATGGAATTACCGGCATCGTCATGGCCTGCAGTATGCATCAGGTTCATTCCTGTGGGGAATATACCGATATCAAGGAGTTAGTCCAGTGCAGCGAGCTGGTATTAAAATTAATGACAGAGAAAGAATAAAGGAGCTAATCTTATGGATGTTTTCAGTAAAGAAGCAAATTTACCTATGATTGAAGCATTATCCAATGCCAAGGGAGTATCAGGCTTTGAGGACCAGGTGGTAGAGATGCTAAAACGTTATGCAGAGGGATTAGGAGAGATCAAAGAGGATTCCCTGCGTAATCTGTTCATCTATCGCAAGGAAAATACAGGTGACCGCCCTGTGGTACAGTTGGATGCCCATAGTGATGAGGTGGGCTTTATGGTACAGGCAATCAAGCCCAACGGTACCTTAAAGATCATCCCCTTAGGAAGCTGGGTAACTACCAATATACCGGCACACAAGGTTATGGTTCGCAATGCTGATTATGAATATATTCCCGGTGTAATCGCCAGCAAGCCGCCTCACTACATGTCGGAGCGGGAGAAGAGTGCACCGCCGGAGATTGGTCAGCTAACCATTGATATCGGGGCTACTTCAAGAGAAGAGGCCATCAGGGATTTTAAGGTCCGCATCGGTGAACCTGTGGTGCCCTGTGTGGATTTTGAATATGACAATAAGCATGATCTTATGCTGGGTAAGGCTTTTGATAACCGTCTGGGCTGTGCAGGTATCATTACCACCATGCGAGCCCTTCAGGGGGAAGCTCTTGCGGTTGATGTGGTAGCAGGTATCGCCTGCCAGGAAGAGGTGGGAGCCAGAGGCTGTGTAGTCACCACCAGAGTGATCAAGCCTGATATAGCAATCGTATTCGAGGGTTGTCCTGCGGATGATACCAGCGCGGAAAGCTACGAGATCCAGACAGCGCTGAAAAAAGGACCCATGCTCAGGCACATTGATGCCAGAATGATTACCAACCCCAGATTCCAGCGCTTTGCCCTTGATCTTGCCCAAAAATACAATCTCCCCGTACAGGAAGCGGTGAGAGCCGGTGGCGGCACCAATGGTTCTTCCATTCATCTGTCGGGACAAGGGGTTCCAACCATAGTCATCGGTATGCCGGTTCGCTATGCTCATACCCATTATTGCTATTCCAGCTATTATGATTATGACAGTGCGGTCCGTTTGGCCTGCGAGATATTAAAGGTTCTGAATGCGGATATTATTCGTAGCTTTTAGGGCTCCTGCCCCATCCAAGTATATTCTGGGCAGAGGTATCATCCCGGAAGACGAATGAGCCTGAAAGTTGAAAATAAAATCGCAGTTTTTGTTGACAACACAGATCACTGAATGTATATTTATATATAAATGATGCATAAATATAAGATTGCTATATTGAAATTCAGGCAGAGTTAACCGTATTTTCAATACTGTGAATAGAGATATATGTATTGTGAGTAGGAATATATGCATCGTGAAGAGGTATACATGAATTACAATTAGAATATCTGAGGTGATCTGATGAAGAAGAAAATATATGTGGACGGGCAATCCGGTACCACGGGATTAAAGATTAAAGAAAGACTTGCCTTATATTCTGAGCTGGAGATTATTACGATTGATCCTGAGAGACGTCGTGATCCGGTGGAAAGGGCCAAATGTCTCAATCATGCGGATCTTGTATTCTTATGCCTGCCTGACGATGCTGCCAGGGAGGCGGTAAGCTTCATCAGCAGCCCGAATACGAAGATCATTGACGCCAGTACGGCACATCGTGTGGCAGACGGCTGGACCTATGGACTGCCGGAGTTATCCAAGGCCCATCGGGAGGCTATTCAGAAGAGCAGGCGGGTAAGTAACCCGGGCTGTCATGCAACGGCTTTTCTGCTATCCGTTTATCCCCTGATCAAGAATCAGGTAATGCCAGCCGATTATCCGCTGACCTGCCAAAGCTTAACCGGATATAGCGGTGGTGGTAAGCCATTGATTGAAAAATATGAGCAAAACGAAGGAAAGAATGCTTATGCTCAGGCACCCAGGCCCTATGCCCTGTCTTTAAATCATAAGCATTTACCGGAAATGACGCTTCACGCAGGCCTGCAGGAGCCTCCTGTGTTTGTTCCCATTCTGGGGAATAATTATAAGGGGATGGGGGTTATGCTGCCCCTACATACCAGGCTCCTGTCAAAGGGTGTGACGGCCAAGCATATTCATGAAATATTAAGCGAACATTATCAAGAGGAGAAATTCGTTACCGTTATGCCTTATAGCGATGACAGTTTCCTCTTCGATGGTGGTGTTGATATTACGGTCTGCAACGATAGCAATCAGGCTGAGATCTTTGTATTTGGGAATGAGGCTAAGGGTAGTGCTCTCATTCTTACAAGAATCGATAATCTGGGGAAGGGTGCTTCAGGGGCAGCCATTCAGAATATGAATATCATGCTGGGCTTCCCGGAGGATATGAATTTATGAGGTAAACATAATTCGTACAATGCTCAGGATACTTTTGTGATTTTTAAAATATAAATAAATCTAATATATTTTAAATCATATAGAATAGTGCAGGTAAATCACATAAGGATATAAATAATGGCTGCCGGAATTAAATTACTTCCGACAGCCATTTTTCATTCCGACAACCTATTTTATAAAGCAATTTTGGTTAATCTTTCCCCTGACTCTCTTCGACTTCCAGCTTTTGCATCATCTGGTGAAGTGCCTGCAGCAGCCCGCCGGCATATTCAGGAGTTAGGTCAAGGGTACACATCAGTTCCTTGGGAAATTGCAAGGCTTCTTCTCTGAATTCTCTGCCCTTCTCTGTTAAGTGGATAAATACATTTCGTTCATCTGTGGAGCTTCGAATGCGCTTGATATAGCCTTGAACCTCCAGCTTCTTTAGCATAGGAGTCAGTGTTCCCGAATCTAGGTAGAGTCGTGTACCAAGCTCCTTAACAGTAACATTATCCTTCTCCCAAAGTGCCATGAGTATGATATAACCCGTATAAGTTAACCCATAAGGGTCAAGCAGTGGTTTATATTTTTTTATGATCTCCTTAGAACAGACATATAAGGAAAAGCAGAGCTGGTTATCCAGCATTAAAAGTGAGTAATCCGAATGATCCAAAGAGCTGTTATCTGTATTATTTAAGGGAGGATGATCCCCGCTGCTTGATTTCATGATGAGCCTCTCTTTCATTTTCCTACATTTGATTCATTGCAAGTAGATTTTATACAATTAAGTAAAAAAAGTCAAATGAAACTATTGACATTCTCAAAAAAATAGTATTTAATTGGATTGTAAGCAATTTAATTATATACAAACTTATAAAATGCTGAATATATCATGGATTTCTTACAGAAACTGATATCGGCATATATTTCGATTATAGATTGAACTGAAAGGAAGGTTATATATGAGTGAATTTAAGCAAGCAGTCGAAAGCCGCAGAAGTGTATATGCGATTGGTAAGGAGATAGGTACAACAAAGGAAGAGATTAAGAAGGTTGTTGAGCACGCATTGAAGTATGTACCCACAGCATTCAATTCTCAGAGTGGCAGAGTTGTTGTATTATATGGTGAGCATCATGATAAGCTTTGGGAGATTACCAGGGAGGAGCTTCGTAAGATTGTTCCGGAATCAGCCTTTGCTTCCACAAACGATAAGATCAATGCCTTTAAAAATGGCTATGGTACGATTTTATACTTTGAAGATCAGGCAGTGATCAAAGGTCTTCAGGAGCAATTTGCCCTATATAAGGATAACTTTCCGATTTGGTCCCAGGAAGCCAGCGGTATGCTGCAGTTCATTGTTTGGACCGCATTGCATGAGTTGGGACTGGGTGCTTCCCTGCAGCATTACAATCCCTTGATTGATGATGGTGTAAGAAAGGAATGGAATATTCCGGAGAGCTGGAAGCTGATCGGTCAGATGCCCTTCGGTAATGTAGTAGTTCCCCC
Source organism: Clostridiales bacterium (assembly GCA_029267975.1). Classification (GTDB taxonomy): domain Bacteria; phylum Bacillota; class Clostridia; order Lachnospirales; family Lachnospiraceae; genus Mobilitalea. Next base: position 4,409 of record JAJUHH010000080.1, on the reverse strand, counting down.
GGCTGCCAAAGAATTCGCTCCGGTGGATGATCGTATTAAGGTATTCGGCTAATCATTCCTCCTCTTTTCAATATAGAGTGTACCCATAAAAGGTTACACGTAAAAGCTGCCAAAGCAGATATGCTTGGCAGTTTTTTATCGCATAATGTATAGGATCCCTGGTGCTCACTGTGCCTGCCATTACTTATCCTTGCTTCATTGATCAGGAAATATTATTTTATTAATATGAAATATTTTCCTGATATTTCATAGCTTGTGTTTTGCTTATTATCCATACTTGTGGTATAATGCACAGGTAATGCATTATTTATTGACAATGAATTGACCCCTCAATCGTTTCTACTATTATCTACCTGCTTAATGCAATAAAATAATGAGTGAGAAAGGTAAGTGCAATGCCGACTGAGAACAATCAGGAATTATATTATGTATACATTGTGTTTATATCAACTGCGACCAATATGGGCAGATTGATACGCTTTTTTACCCGTAATCAGTACAACCATGTTTCCTTTGCTTTTGATCGGGATTTAAGTAAGATGTATTCCTTTGCCAGGTACCGGATTAATTCTCCAATTCTGGGAGGATTTGTGACGGAACTTCCCCATCGTTATCTTCATGGTAACAGGGATGTTATGATAAAGATATGTGAGGTGCCCTTGCCTCCTGCAGAATATAACCGGGTCCGGGAGGAAGTATCCTACTTCCTGGAGCATAAGGATATTATGATCTATAATACCCTGAATGCTGTCTTATCCTTAATCGGTAAGAAACTGAGGGTACGAAATATGTTTACCTGTCTGGAATTTGTCACTTATCTGATGAGATATCCCAATATATTTGCCATACGGGAACTGGAGCGTAGGCTTGCAAAGTATGAGGTTTATTGCGGCGGTCTAAAGGATACTGCAGCATGGGAGCAGTCAAGTGCAAACGAGGATGAGTTTTTCAGAAGACGTCATGCCATTGGAGTGGCTTATGATACAGTAGATCATTTTCGAAGAGTAGTTCTAAGAGTATTGAATACTTAGCTGAGTATATAATGAAGGGGAACTCTATACAATAAGATAAAATAAAATGATGAAAGGAAGCTGATGTGATGAACAAGGAATGGTCATTAGAGGTGTTATACAAAGGATTTGGTGATGAGAAGTATAAGGAAGATAAGGCAGGGCTAACCAACCTTACCAAGGAGCTTGAGGAGTTTTCTGCTGTATTGGCAAGCAGGAAGGACGAGGAAGCAGTCCTCCTTCAGGCGGTAGAGTATCTGGAGCAATTCCAGCTCTTGGGCATGAAGCTGAGTTATTATGTAGCCCTCAGGCAATCAGTCAACACCTCGGACAGTGAGACTGTAAATGAAATGAATGCCATTGAAAAGCTCTTAAGTCTGTCCAGCAAGCCCATGGCAGCGATTCGTAAATATATTGCAGGTATTCAGGATATTAACGCTTATTTTAATAAGTATCCCAAGCTGAAGGAATATGAGTATCTCTTCTCTGAGATAAAAAAAGAAGCAAAGCATTTGTTAGGCGATGATGTAGAAGAGGTGATTGCCAAGTTAAATCTTTCCGCCGGTTCCGCCTGGGGCAACCTGCAGAGCTTCTTAACCTCGACCCTTGAGGTGGAATATAAGGACAATATTATCACCTTGCCGGAAGTACGTACCAAAGCATATAGTGAAGATCCTCAGGTTCGTAAGGATGCATATGCTGCCGAGCTGAAGGCCTATGAGAAGATTAAAGATGCGATCAGCTTCTCTTTAAATAATATAAAGACTCAGGTAAATACCATCTGTGAGCTGAGAGGCTATGCTTCTCCTCTGGATATGACCTTACAGCAGGCAAAGATGAAGAGAGAAACTCTGGATGCAATGCTGGAGGCAATCAGAGAGTATCTGCCGGTATTTCATAAATATTTAAAGCATAAGGCAAAAATCATGGGTCATGAGAAGGGACTTCCCTGGTATGATATGTTTGCTCCCATAGGAGAGAGCAACAGCAAGTTCACGACAGAGGAAGCCAAGGAATATCTGGTGAAGCATTTCCGCGGCTTTGCTGATGACCTTGCCGATATGGTGGAGGAAGCCTTTGATAATGAATGGATCGACTTCTATCCCAGAAAAGGAAAGGTGGGCGGAGCCTTCTGTGAAAATCTGCCCTTCGTAAAGCAGAGCAGAATTCTAACCAACTTTACAGGTACCTTGAATGATGTCATAACCCTGGCTCACGAGCTTGGTCATGCTTATCATGGACTCAATATAGAAGATCATCTGCCGCTTAACCTGGACTATAGCATGCCGGTAGCAGAGACAGCGTCGACCTTTAATGAAGCACTAATCATGGAAGCAGCAATTGGTGATGCCAGCGGAAGAGAGAAGATTGCTTTGATCGAGAGCCAGCTGCAGGATGTGACCCAGATCATCTGTGATATTTATTCCAGATATTTGTTTGAGTCAGCTGTATTTGAAAAATGCAAATCCGGTTTCCTGTTTGCCGATGAGCTGAAGGAGATGATGCTGGATGCCCAGAAGACCGCCTATGGTGACGGACTGGATCATGATTATCTGCATCCCTATATGTGGGTGTTAAAGAGTCATTATTATTCTGAGCAGTTAAGCTTTTATAATTTCCCTTACGCCTTCGGTGGATTATTTGCAAGAGGCTTATATGACAAATATAAGAAGGAAGGGGCGGACTTTGTTCCCAAGTACCGCGCTTTACTGAAGGCAACTACCGTTATGAGTGTAGAGGATGCTGCAAAGCAGGCTGAGATTAATCTTGAGGATCCCCAGTTCTGGAGAAACAGCTTACAGACCATCGCTGAGCTGATCGAGGATTTTGTGAAACTAGCATAAGAAGCTAAGAAATTGTTTTTAATGCAAGCAAAGAAAATATTGTTTTAAGTTTAAAGAGGAAGGAAAGGTGACATGCATCCCATAATGCACTGTTTGACGAACAGCTTGTTGATTTTGCTATGCCAGAAGCAAACATTTATGTTTGATTAATTGGCATACAAAATCAATAAGATGTCCGTCAATCTGTGTGTGGGGATGTATGTCAACCTTTCCTTCCTTTCGTTACCTTTGTCTTTGCTTCCGATATATAGCGAATAATGAAGAATTAGGAAGGAAAATATCACATAAAAAATAATTGTCTATCAGATACTAAACACAAATCAAATTTATTTGATTATCAATTTATTCTATTCATATAGTAATGCCGTTAAAGCAGGAAAGGAGCGAGCTATGAGTCTGATTGACAATGAACATCAGCTTCCGGAAGGTCTGGGCATGCGTTTGGCAATGGATATGCAAGCGATGACAAACTTCGTTAATTTATCGGAGCAAAATAAAAAACAGGTCGTTGACTATATCAAAGGTTCATCATCAGGAGAGGATGCAAAAAACCGTGTGATGGAAGTTGTAAATAATCTTCACAATGGGGGATCATTTCACTAATATAAAGCTATGTATGCTAAGCATGCTATGCTGCGCATGATATGCATTCGCAGTAGGCATGAAGTAAAGTAAGAACTGAGAACAGCGTATTTACAGCATTTATAACGGATTAATATAAGAGAGGAGGTGTCTGACACCTCCTCTTACTAATTCTTAAGTGGAAATTTAACTTCAATGATATACTGATGCCCCATAAGCTGTGCTTTAATCTGACCGTTCATTTTCTCCACAAGGGCCTTGGTTATGGTAAGGCCAAGTCCGCTGCTTTGACTGTTCCGGGATTGATCCCCTGTGTAAAAGCGTTCAAATATATGAGGTAATTCTGCTTCCGAAATGACATCACTGTCATTGATAAAATGAAGATGACAATAGCCGTCTTTCGTAAACTGCTTAAGCGTAAACTGCTTTTTAGCATACCTCAGTGCATTCTGGATGAGATTATTCAGAATACGATTAATTAGGGTCTTGTCGGCAGTAATGCAGCAGGTCCCTTCCTCAAGCTTAATTTCAACCTCGATCTGCTTCTTACTAAACTCATAGTAATAGGCAACTACGGTTTCCTTTACCATAGGCTGGACGGATAGCTGCTCCAGAAGCAGTGGATAGTCATCTGCCTCAATTCTTGATATTACATAAAAATCTTCTACAAAGGACTGCATTATTCTGGCACGCTTCCCAATAATATCAAGATACTCCTCCCGCTCCCTGGGGCCTGTTTCTTTATCCTTCATCAGTTCGATATAACCTAAGATGGAAGTCAGGGGAGTACGAAGATCGTGAGAGATATTTTCTATCTCCCGACGTATCTGATTCTCACGTTTTTGATACCTGATGCGTTCCTCCTGCCTTTCCTGATAGAGCTCATTTATTTTTTTTAGCAGTCCTTCTAAGCCTCCGAGACCGGCAGCTATGATCTTTAATTGCCGGTTTCGCTCAGGGTATTTTTCTATCT
>JAJUHH010000079.1 GCA_029267975.1 Clostridiales bacterium | reverse complement strand
CCATAGGTGCTGGTGTTTGCTGTATCCAAAAGTGCCATACCGTCAACACCGAATTTACCGGTCTCAAGGGTAAGAGCTACCAACTGGTCAGCACTTAAGGTATCATCTAAAGTTGCTGCAAGTGCCTTCTGCATAAATGCACTGATTTCAGCGCTGTCATAATTTAATTCGTTTGCATGCTTTAAGTAGGCTGCCATACCCTTTAATCCGTAGATGATCAGCTCTCTTAAGGATCTTACGTCTTCATTTAAGGTTGCAAGCACGCCTACCTTGAAGGACTTCTCATCCAGTTCCTGACGGGAGGAAGCAGTCCAATGAGCTGCTTCAGGAAGAGTGGAAGCATCAGCTACCTTGCTAAGGAGTTCATCCTTCATTTTTAAGGTCTCGAAAACTCTCTGATAAAATATCTCATCATTAAAATTAGCATTGGTAATGGTAGAAAATAAATTGATGGTGATATAGTGATCAACGACTGAATCAATTTTCTCGCCCTGTGCTCTGAGCGCGGTAGTCACTGCGCTTAAGCCCTTGGTTACATAGATCAGTAAGTCCTGCATTCTTGCAAGATCGGGTGTCTTGCCACAGACACCTGCTACGGTACATCCTGTGCAGTTGGCTGCTTCCTGGCACTGATAACAAAACATTTTATTGTCCATTTTATAAACTCTCCTTTTTATATATGTTTTTGTGACAATCCAAATGAGTGAGTATTCGCGGCATTTCATATAGGAAAGCCCGGCGCTCGTAAAAGCCGCTGTGACTGGATTGTCACTTGATTTTTAAGTTCAAGGTGAGTATAATACAGATTACCCTGGTAAGATGTAGCCACAGCTACATTTGTGAAAATAAATTTTAATGCGAATTTTGGAAATAGAAAAGGAGGTTCCCATGGAACAGTATTATCCGGTCATCAAGAACTGTACCTTGTTTCGAAAGATTGAGGAGAGGGAATTCGGGCATCTGATGAGATGTCTGGGGGCCCAGGTGAAAAGCTTTCATGCCGAGGAATATATCTTCTTTGCGGGAGATGAGATCAATTTTATCGGGATCGTGCTGTCCGGCAGGATAGAAATCATGAAGGAAAACCTGGCCGGCAATAAGCATATCGTTGCTATTCTGGGGCCATCGGATATGTTTGCGGAGGGGATTGTCTGCACCATGAAGCGTATCGCTCCGGTAACGGTCCGTGTGAATGAGGAAGCTAAGATTCTGCATATTCCCTATGAGCGTGTGATCAAGACCTGCGGCAATGTCTGTGAATATCATTTTAATCTGGTACAGAACATGATGGTGGTGTTGGGAGAGAAGAATGTCAATCTCAATCGGAAGCTGGAGCTGCTGACCCTGAAGGGGATGAGGGAGAAGATTGCCAGCTTCCTCATGAATGAAGCCGGAGACCGCGGCAGCAGCATGTTTCAGATCATGTTAAATCGCAATGAGCTGGCGGATTATCTGAACGTGTCCCGAACCTCCATGTGCAGGGAGCTGGCACGCATGAAGGAAGAAGGGCTCATTGACTACTATGGGAACAGCTTTAAGATCCTTAATAAGGAACTGCTGGCAGAGTGTCTGGAATAAAATGCATAGAATTCATCCTTCTTGGGGCAAGTAGTTGCCTGTAAAAAAATTCAGTGCTACAATAAGCTCATGTGCCAGAGGCCATTGATCAGGAGCACATTGGCAAAGAGTGCATTGGCAAAGAGCAAATTGGAAAAGGGTGCATTGGAAAAGGGCGAATTGGCAAAGAACAATCGGCCCAGGCAGCTGGCAAAGGCAATGAATAAGTGGAAGGTATGAGGAGGAACTATGGCAAATATTTTTATGAGATTCCCACAAGGAAAGGCAAAGGCACTTACCTTAAGCTATGATGATGGTGTGGAGCAGGACATTCAGCTGATTAAAATCATGAATAAGCATGGATTAAAAGGTACCTTTAATCTAAACAGCGGATTGTATGCAGAGGAAGGGACGGTTTATCCCCGGGGCCATATTCATCGCAGGATGACAGAGAAGCAGGTGACAGAAGCCTATAAGAATTCGGGGCAGGAGGTTGCGGTTCATGCTTATACCCATCCCTATCTTGAACAGCTGCCTGTTGCTATGGCCATGAATGAAGTCATCAAAGACAGAGAGAAGCTGGAGGCACAATTCGGTACCATTGTACGGGGTATGGCCTATCCTTACGGCGCCTTCAGTGACAGCCTGGTGGAAGCGCTATCGTCCTGCGGTATTGTTTATTCCAGAACCACCATTGTAAGCAATGATTTTCGGATCCCTCAGGATTGGCTGCGCTTAGCCCCAACCTGTCATCATAATTCACCGGAGCTAAAGCGTCTTGCAGTGAAATTTGTGGAGGACAAGGTAATCCGTGCTCCTTATTTATTCTATTTATGGGGGCATAGTTATGAATTTGAAGCAGATGACAATTGGAAGGTAATTGAGGAGTTTGCGGAATACATAGGCGGGAGAGAAGATATATGGTATGCCACCAATATTGAAATCTACGACTATATTGATGCTTATCATCGGCTGATCTTCAGCATGGATGGGAAACGTGTAAAAAATCCCAGCAGCACAAAGCTCTGGCTTGAAACCGCTGGGAAGGTTATTGAGCTTGCGGCAGGCGCAACGGTTGAAATCAATGATTAGCAGGATCGCTTGAAGCAGCCGTTAAAACAACAGATCAATACTCAGTTTTGAGATATTGCTTTGGGGTAAGGCCCTTATACTTACGGAAGGTCTTAATAAAATAGCTGATATCATTAAAACCGCAATTAAGGGCAATCTCAATAATGGAGGCATTGGTGGTGGACAGCTGCTCACATGCCCTTTCAATTCTGTAATAATTCACATAATCAATGGGGGTGCGGTAGGACATCTCCCGGAAGAAACGGCAGAAATACTTGGGGTTCATACCTGCGGTCTTTGCCAGATCTTCCAGAACAATACGCTCGGTATAATGTTCTTCGATATAGCTTAATACTCTTTTAAATTGCAGCACATGTTGTAAAGAAGCATGTGCTGTATCTGTTTTTTCGTCGTATAAATGCTCCCGAAGGATAAATCCAAGCAGCTGATAGAGATAACCTTGGGTCAGAAATTCATAGCCGCTTTTTTTCTCTGCCACAGCAAGAAATAAATTGTCCATAATGGCCTGCAGGGGTTTAGACTCTCCCGGCAGCTGCTGCCGGATAATGATGTCATGCTGTAGGATACGCTGGGTTTGTTTAACCCGGATACGGTTTCCCTGCAGGAAAAAGTTCATATCAAATACAAGACATTCATAGATGCACTGCTCCGGAATACCCCCATGCAGCACCCCATCCTGTAAGAACAGGATATCTCCTTCCTTCACATGGCAGGTCTGGCTTCCGATGATCAAATGGAAATTTCCTTGTAAAATCCGAATAATTTCATATTCCGGATGCCAATGGTAGGGCATCTGATACCTTGGATGGCTGGGGTCCAGATGATAAAAAGCGACGGGAAACTCTGCGGTTCCCTGTTTGCGGTGCTCTCTGTAATCAAAGTATTTCATGAAAACTCCTCTTCAGAAATAAAGTGAATATCCTTATATTTTTAGTCCATTATAACACAAGATTTACCGGAAATACAAATTATAATAGAGATATAAGAAGCATTATATCAAGGAGGTTATTATGGCAAAGAGCAGATTAATCGGTGATTACCCTGTAATCGGTATTCGTCCTACCATTGACGGAAGAAGAGGCTACTTGGATGTACGCGGATCCCTGGAGGAGCAGACCATGAATATGGCCAAGTCTGCCGCGAAGTTATTCGAGGAGAACTTAAGATATTCCAACGGTGAGCCTGTAAAGGTTGTAATTGCGGATACAACCATCGGCCGTGTTGGAGAGGCTGCAGCCTGTGCGGACAAGTTTAAGAAGGCCGGCGTTGATATTACCCTCACAGTAACACCCTGCTGGTGCTACGGAGCAGAAACCATGGACATGGATCCTATGACCATCAAGGGAGTCTGGGGCTTTAACGGAACAGAAAGACCGGGTGCGGTTTACTTGGCTTCTGTACTTGCAACCCATGCACAAAAGGGTCTTCCCGCTTTTGGTATCTATGGTCATGATGTACAGGATGCACAGGACACCACGATCCCGGAGGATGTCAAGGAGAAGCTGCTTCGCTTCGGAAGAGCCGCTGTTGCAGTTGCAAGCATGAGAGGCAAATCCTATCTGCAGATTGGTTCCATCTGTATGGGTATCGGCGGATCCATTATCGATCCAGCCTTCATCGAAGAATATCTTGGTATGAGAGTAGAATCCGTAGATGAGGTAGAGGTCATCAGAAGAATGACAGAAGGCATCTATGATGAAGAGGAGTTCAAGAAGGCTCTGGCTTGGACCAGAGAAAAATGCACGGAAGGCTTCGACAAGAACCCTCCTGAGGTTCAAAAGACTCGTGAGCAGAAGGATAAAGATTGGGAATTTGTCGTAAAGATGATGTGCATTATTAAGGATCTCATGAACGGAAATCCCAATCTGCCTAAGGGCTGTGAGGAGGAAATGATCGGACACAATGCAATTGCTGCCGGTTTCCAGGGTCAGAGACAGTGGACAGATTTCTACCCCAACTGTGACTTCCCGGAGGCACTCTTAAATACCTCCTTTGACTGGAACGGTCCAAGAGAGCCTTATATCCTGGCGACAGAAAATGATGTTCTTAACGGCATTGGCATGCTCTTTATGAAGCTTTTAACCAATCGTGCCCAGATCTTTGCGGATGTTCGTACCTATTGGAGTCCGGAGGCTGTGAAGAAGGCAACAGGCTATGAGCTTGAGGGAGTTGCGAAAGATAGCTATGGTATCATTCATTTAATCAATTCCGGTGCAGCATGTCTGGATGCATGCGGTGAAGCCAAGGATGAAAACGGTAATGCGGTGATCAAGCCCTGGTATGAAATCACGGAAGCGGATCAGGAGGCAATCCTGAAGGCAACCACCTGGAATCCTGCTGATAACGGATATTTTAGAGGCGGCGGTTACTCCTCCAGATTTGAAACCAAAGCAGAGATGCCTGTTACGATGATCCGACTTAATCTTGTCAAAGGTTTAGGTCCTGTGCTTCAGATTGCAGAAGGCTGGACAGTGAAGCTTCCTGAGGAGGTTTCAGACGCTTTATGGAAGAGAACAGATTATACCTGGCCTTGCACCTGGTTTGCGCCCAGAACCACCGGAGAGGGTGCATTTAAGACAGCTTATGATGTCATGAATAACTGGGGTGCGAACCATGGAGCAATCTCCTATGGTCATATCGGCGCAGACCTGATCACTCTTTGCTCTATGCTTAGAATTCCTGTAAGCATGCACAATGTACCTGAAGATAAGATCTTCCGTCCGGCTGCTTGGAATGCTTATGGTATGGATAAGGAAGGACAGGATTACAGGGCATGTGCTGCCTATGGTCCCTTATATCGCTAGGAGGAAATAAATTATGCTAAAAGGTATACCGCCTATCTTATCCCCGGAATTACTTAAGGTTCTGTGTGAGATGGGACATAGCGACAGGCTTGTTATTGCAGACGGTAACTTTCCTGCAGAAACCATAGGTAAAAACGGTATTGTAATCCGTATGGACGGCCATGGGGTCCCGGAAATCCTGGATGCGATCCTGCAGGTCTTCCCGCTGGATACATATACAGAGTATCCGGTTAATCTGATGGAAGTAATGCCGGGGGATACCGTGGAGACGCCCATCTGGAATACCTATGAGGCCCTTGTGGAAAAGCATGATTCAAGGGGGAAGGCAGCAATCGGCACCATAGAACGCTTTGCTTTCTACGAGGAGGCCAAAAAGGCTTACGCGGTGATTGCCACCAGTGAATCGGCACTTTATGCAAACATTATGCTGCAAAAGGGAGTCGTAGTAGATTAATTAAGCCCATCATAATAAATCCATCATCATAAAATAAAGGAAGCTGTTCCTACTGATGTGGCCCATTTAAGTTAGATTTTGGTCTGGCTTATTGAGGCTGTGTCAGCATGGAAGCAGCTTCCTTTTATTATTTGTAATAACTCTATTTTGATTAAGAATAAGCAGAGAATGAAATTCCTTTGTATTAACTATTTTCTTATTTATAGCTCTTTATAACTGTTCTAATGAGGGAGCCTATACTAAAGTGAGACTCTTCTATAGGGAGCCTTCACATTTGCGAAACTCCCTGGGGGTTTTATGCATAAGCTTTTTAAAATGCTTGTTAAAAGAGGAGACATCTCGAAAGCCGCAGGAAAAGGCGATTTCTGTAATGGAAAGAGTCGTTTCCTGCAGCAGTTTCTTGGAAACAGCAATCCTGTGGTTAATGAGATATTGTTGGGGCGAGGTATTGGTATGATGAATAAAGAGCTTATAGAGGTAGGTCCGGTCTACGTGAAGGTATTGCGCTATATCCGTGATCTTTATATCATAAGTGAAATTATTATGAATATAATCCAAGGCCTTTTCCACAGGAGCCTCACCCAAGAGCTTTGCTTGTTTGCCCCTCAGACACATATGGGAGAAGCAGAGATAGAGCTGGCTTAAGATGGTGTAATCATTGGTCTTTTGCTCTCCAAAATAAGCAATCAGCTTCTGAAAATCACTCCACAAGGGGCCCTTTGTGGGGTCGGTAAAAATATGATTGGTAAGGCTGAAGCCACAGTCCTGCAGGATACGTCGTGTATCATATCCATCAAAACCGATCCAACAGTATTCCCAGGGATCCTCCTCATCGGCCGTATAGGTAGTAGTTACCCCAGGATAGATCAGAAAGCCCTGACCGCCTTCCAGGTGGTAGGTAATACCATCAACATAATAGACCCCCCTACCATGGAGGATATAGTGGAACAGATAATGGGGTCGAATCGCCGGTCCAAAGGAATGGGAGGGCTTGCATTTCTCATGGCCACATTGATAGAGAAAGACAGGCTTATCCAGGGCGGTACTCATATCCTGCGTATAGTAGATATCCATAGTTTTTTACCAGATCCTTTCCTCGCGATCGTAGTACATGATTGGAAGCGTGCTATAGCTTCCTGAGCATACAGTCAACATAATGACAAGTTTTTCGAAACAAAAGACAAAGTATCCTACGACAGGATATTATATACTAATATCAACATAAAATCAAATGATGTGGAGGTAAAGTAATGGTTAAGATAACCTTTATGGGGGCCGGAAGTACAGTATTTGCAAGAAATGTTCTTGGCGACTGTATGTGTACCCCCAGCCTGTGGGATGCTGAGATTGCATTATATGATATTGACAAAACCAGACTGGAAGAATCAGAGATCATTTTAAAAGCAATCAACAAAAATGTTAATTTTGACAGAGCGACAATTAAGACCTATCTGGGAGTTGAGAACAGAAAAGAGGCTCTGAGAGGAGCTAACTTTGTAGTGAATGCAATCCAGGTAGGAGGCTATGACCCCTGTACCATTATCGATTTTGAGATCCCCAAAAAGTACGGCCTGAAGCAGACCATCGCAGATACCCTGGGAATCGGCGGTATTATGAGAGGTCTGAGAACCATTCCTGTCTTAAGAGATTTTGCAAGGGATATGGAAGAGGTATGTCCGGATGCTTTATTCTTAAATTATACTAATCCGATGGCAATCCTGACAGGCTATATGCAGCGCTATACCAAGATCAAAACTGTAGGTTTGTGCCATAGTGTACAGGTATGCTCTGAGGGACTGTTAAAAGGTCTGGGAATGGAAGATAAGCTGGAGGGCAGAACAGAACTCATTGCCGGAATTAATCATATGGCCTGGTTGCTGGAGTTAAAGGATAAGGATGGCAATGACCTGTATCCGGAGATTAAAAAGCGTGCTGCCGAGAAGAATGCTACAGAAAAGCATCATGATATGGTTCGTTATGAGTACATAAAGCACCTGGGGTATTATTGTACAGAATCCAGCGAGCATAATGCAGAATACAATCCCTTCTTTATTAAGTCCAAGTATCCGGAGTTAATTGATCGTTTCCAGATACCCTTGGATGAATATCCGAGAAGATGTATCCGTCAGATCGAAGGCTGGGAAAAAGAGAAGAATGATATTTTACAGAACGGTAAGATTACCCATGAACGTTCTCATGAGTATGCTTCTTATATCATGGAAGCTGTTGTAACCAACAAGCCTATTAAGATCGGCGGTAATGTATTAAATACCGGTCTTATCGATAACCTTCCGGCTGACGCCTGTGTTGAGGTTCCCTGCCTTGTGGATGGCAGAGGCATTAATCCTTGCCATGTGGGAAGACTGCCGGTACAGCTTGCCGGTATGAACATGACCAATATCAATGCTCAGCTGATGACCATTGAAGCGGCTGTTACCAAGAAGAGAGAACACATCTACCAGGCTGCAATGCTGGAGCCTCATACGGCGGCAGAGCTATCCATCGATGATATCGTTAAGATGTGTGATGAACTGATTGAAGCTCATGGAGATTACATGAAGGAATATCGTTAAGCGATTCTATGACCTTCCTTCCCCAGGGAAGGATGCGATTGTAATGCTGCGACTAATGTGATAATAATTATCTAAGGTTTGTAAATCCTAAAATACGTGTTATAAAAAGACCTGTCCGAAAGCTTTTGAGGACAGGTCTTTTGCGCTTAACCTGGGATATCCCTTACTTAATTTTATTCAGGATAAATTTCTTAACTTCAGCAACATCCTGATCAAAGCCATTCTTATCAAGATAAATGGCACGGTCTGAGCCAAGATAGAGATAGATATAATTTTTATATTCCCGGTATTCCGTAACTTGCATATAAGGATTTTTAATGGTGGACTGAATACCCGACAGGGTAAAATAATCCTCATAAAATTGAATGATTGCTTCCTTACTCTTGCTATGTTCATAGGTTTTCATCATCTTCTTGGTAGTCTTATCTATCTGAATCCCTTGATAGAGCAGGAAGAAGAAACCGACGATGGTGACAACGATAAAACCCAGGAAGGATTGACTTGAATTATTTAAGAGGGCCAAAAGCAGGATATAGACTATCACTGTGGTGATCCATAGCTTGATACGATGGAAAACAGCATCATAAATACAGAAGTTCTTTATTAGCTCTTCATTGTAAACCGAACGATTGGTATAGAGTACGGGATCCTTAATATTCTGCTCTTCTCTTTGCTTTTGCTCACGATAAAACTCTGCTAAACGGGCTGACTTTTCCTTTCTGGCAGCAGTGAGTCGTTTCTTTCTTCGGGAGGATATCATAACCCATGCTGCAATCGCTACTACTAAGACTGCAATCACAATGCCAAGAGTAAGCATAGCTTGTCTTTCCTGTTTCTCCACCTCTGCTTTATCTAAGAATTCTGTAAAATGCGTACCTGCCACCAGGGCCTTAATATAGCTTTCATCCAAGGGCTTGCTTAAGTTCTCCTGATAAAGGTCGAAGCTGATCAGCGCACCATTCACTACTGTGCCATAGATCACTTCTGTTGCCCGGACGGTCTCTGACCTTGCTTCAATTTTAAGGCGGAAGAAGGGAAGCTCAGGATGATCATAGGCTTCAATCTCATAGCTTGTATTTTCATCTGAAGCGGTAAATAAGCTGGTTAAAAACTCTTCTCTTTCTGCTTCTGAAATCTGTGAGAGATTGAACACCTCTGCACTTTTGGTGGATCGCTTCTGAATCAGCTTAACACTGGTTTTGCTGGCAGGATCGTATAAAATTGCCTGGACACCCATCGTTTCCAGGGTCTCTTTCTCCTCCTTGGGATTCATGATACCAATCTGCGTCCATCGCTCATCATAATTAGAGGCATCTGCAGGAACGACGATGGT
>JAJUHH010000078.1 GCA_029267975.1 Clostridiales bacterium | reverse complement strand
ATTCCTTATGAAGAATAAAACGCTTAGCGCACATGAAATCAGCCAAATGAAACGAAGTAATATTGTAAAGGGCACCCTTATTCTAACTGTTGCAGGCTTTATTACCCGTCTGATTGGCTTCTTTTACCGTATTTTTCTTTCCAATACCCTGGGAGCGGAAATGATGGGAATCTATCAGCTTATCTGGCCGGTCTATAGTATATGCTTTACCATCTATGCTACCGGTATTCAAACCTCCATCTCACGGCTTGTAGCTGCTGAGCTGGGCAAGAGAAATCCTCGGAATGTATATAAAATATTGCGAATCGGCCTGATATTATCTGTCTCCTCCGCAGCTATTCTGACAGTCTTGGTATATCTGAATGCAGATTTTATCGCTTGGAGATTCTTATTAGAAAAACGCAGTGCCGAGTCCCTGCGTATACTTGCCTGGGTATTCCCCTTTTGCGGTGTAACTGCCTGCATCAACGGCTATTATTATGGATTAAAAAAAGCAGGAGTTCCTGCTTCCACCCAGCTCTTAGAGCAGCTGGTCCGTGTATTTATTGTATATATGATCGCTGTGGTCAGCGGTCAGGGCAACCTGAAAGTTACCTGTGAACTGGCTGTATTTGGTGTTGTCATTGGTGAGATTGCTTCCTGCTTCTATAACTTCTTCTCTATGTTTGTAACCCGCAAACCAGCACAGCTCCTGCCCAATGGGCCGGATCCACTGGCGAAGGCAGACCGTCGCAGAAAAATTGCCGGTCATCTGCTCTCCTTAAGCATTCCTTTATCGGCAAACCGGCTTTTACTGAGTATCCTGCACAGTATTGAAGCTGTACTAATCCCAGCTATGCTGCGAAGATTCGGTTTGACGACCCAGGAAGCACTGGCGCTCTTTGGTATATTAAACGGTATGTCCATTCCCTTCATCATGTTTCCTACCGCCTTAACCAATGCCCTGGCGATACTTATCCTGCCCACGGTTTCGGAAGCCCAGGCGGTGAAAAATGATAAGTTAATCGCCAAAACCACTGAGGTCTCTATTAAGTACAGCCTCATCATCGGTATCATCAGTACCGGCTTATTCATTATCTTTGGCAGGGATCTGGGCAACTCCGTCTTTCATAATGAGCTGGCCGGCTCCTACCTTGTGATTCTTGCCTGGCTCTGTCCCCTCTTGTATGCGGCTACAACCCTGAGCAGTGTCATAAACGGACTAGGAAAAGCCCATATTACCTTCATTAATTCCATTATCAGCTCCGTGTGCAAAATTGCCTTGGTGATCACCTTAATTCCTGCTTATGGAATTAACGGTTATCTGATCGCACTTCTGATCGGGCAGCTGATTGTAACCGGTCTTGATACCTATGTGGTACTGCGCAATGTACATTTTAATATTAATATGGTAGATTCCATTGTAAAACCGGCATTGGTTGTTACCATGGCTGGCTTTCTCCTTAAAGAAAGCTATGTATACATACAAAAAATGACGCAAAGCCATGAGCTTCTCATTTTACTGAGCTTCTGCTGCCTGCTGTGCGTCATATGCGCTGGTTTATTATATGTAACAAAAGCAATCGGAAGAAGCGATTTCAAATAGCAGGTGTATAAACCTGATAGGTATTCTTCCCCAACTCTTTCGCCTGATAGAGTGCCTTATCCGCCCGATCCATCAATTGCTCATAATGCAAACCGGCCTCCGGATATACAGCGATTCCTATGCTGCCGGAGATCGGTATGGACTGGTCATTGCTGACATAGGTGGTATCAAGAGCTCTCTTCAGCATATCTGCCTTTTGTCCGATTTCCTCCATATCATTCACATCCCCCACGAAGACCACAAACTCGTCCCCGCCGATGCGGCCAATGATTTCCCCTTCAGAAAAGAGATCCTTGATCCGGCTAATAATATGGGTCAGAACCTTGTCCCCTTGTAGATGACCATAGGTATCATTTATTTTCTTAAAATCATCGAAATCAATAAACATCAGTGCATGCTTTCCAAACTTGTTGCCGGAGATATATTTATCAATCTTCTTAATTGTCATTTCTTTATTATAGATACCGGTGAGCGGGTCTCTGGTGGCCTTATATTCCAAAGCCTCCAGGGTCCGTTTATGCGAATCGATATTCACCAATCTTCCGACTACCCGAACCGGCTTCTTATCATCATCGTATATGGTTTTACCCATTAACTGACACCAGATATACTGCCCGGTAATCCCTTTAATACGAAATTCCAGCTCTATCTTGCTCTTTCCCTGCCGTAACTCCTCACCATATTCCAGGTATATCCCCCAATCATCCGGATGGACGGAATTTCTCCTGTTCTCCATCTGACCACAATACTCCGGAATCACAGGATCCAAGCCGAATAATTCGCGATAGCGCTCAGATAAAACCATCTGATCCGTGCGGATATGATACTCAAAAAGTACATCCTGAGAAAGCTCCGCAGCAATGCGATAGCGCTCCCCTTCCAGTAATATGAGCTCCTGCATCTGCTTCTGTTCAGTAATGGCGGCCTTCATTACCTTTTTGATATTCTCCAACCAGAACAACAAAACGATCACCACACCAATGACGCTGACACAAAGGATTACTAAAAGTATTATTAAATAAATCGAAGGCTTGCCTTGCAGCATATTAATCAGTTTCATCCTTATAGTCCCCCAACTAAAAACTGAAACCCAACATTATAAATCTCCGATCCCCGACAGGTATCAATACTTACCTTCCTATATGACTCTCAGGCCTTTCCACTTTCCAGTATAGTTAACTCCTAAAATCAAGTACCTTAATCACTTATAGGGTGCCGCACTGATTACCACAGGTAAACACCTTACAACTCATAAGGAGTAACCTGATATACGTAATAATTCAGCCAATTGGTATATAAAGCATTTGCATGTGCACGCCATACAAGATTAGGCTTAGATTCCGGTTGATCTTCAGGATAGTAGTTCTTCGGCAGATCTATCTCCAGACCCTTGGCTATATCTCTTTTATACTCCTTATCCAAAGATACTCTGTCATATTCGGGATGTCCCAGGACAAAGATCTGCTTTCCATCTTCACTCATGACGATAAACACTCCTGCTTCCTCAGACTCAGCCAGGATAGTCAGTTCCTTATGCTCCAATATCTCTTCTTTTGATACTGTTGTGTACCTGGAATGAGGTGCATAAAAGACATCGTCAAAGCCTCTGACAAAGGGTACCTTTCTTTGCAGTACCCTATGCTCAAATATCCCGAACATCTTCTTATCCAGAGTCTTCTTCTTAACTCCATAATGATAATATAAACCAGCCTGTGCTCCCCAACAGATATGTAGGGTAGAGGTTACATTGGTAACAGACCAGGCCATGATCTTCACCAGCTCGTCCCAATAAGTCACTTTCTCAAATTCCATCAGTTCAACCGGTGCCCCGGTGATGATCAGACCGTCAAATTTACGGTTCTTCACCTCTTCAAAGGTCAGGTAAAACTGATCCAGGTGACTGGTGGGTGTATGAGTTCCTATATAGGTTCCCGTCGTTAAAAATGTAATATCCACTTGTAAGGGTGTATTAGAAAGACTGCGCAGTAGCTGCACCTCTGTATCTTCCTTGATTGGCATCAAATTCAGGATGGCAATCTGCAGAGGACGGATATCCTGATGCAGGGCTCTGGTTTCGTCCATAACAAATATGTTCTCATCTTCGAGTATACGCTTCGCCGGTAAATCACTCTGGATTTTAATTGGCATAATCATCACCATTTTCTTTATCATATTGTTCATCCCTGATGGGATAATAAAATAATCATATCATGTTATCTGGCAAAAATCAACAGTATTAAGAACTCCTTCCATTTCTTAGGCTGTTGCATTACAATAAGCGAAAAGGACGGAAAGGATAACATACATCCACAGGACATCTCACTTAATGAGATGATCCCTTGGGAATGTATGTTGTTCTTTCCGTCATTAAAGCTTACCTTCTGCAATAACCTATGAAGGGTTTCTAATTAACCAAATCTCTGAACAAATTCATCTTCTGAAATAATCGGAATACCAAGCTGCTTCGCCTTCTGATTCTTGGAAGATCCGGAGCTTACATCATTATTCACCAGATAATTCGTCTTGGCTGTTACACTTCCCGTAACCTTACCGCCTTCTGCTTCCACATAAGCCTTAAACTCATCACGGTTTTTATAATGATGAACATCACCGGTAATTACAAAGGTCAGACCCAGGCACTTTCCGGACTTATTATTTGGAAGTTCCACCTTTTCCAGGGTAACTTCCTTCAGCAATTCCTCCAAGGTCTCCTTATTGCCCGGATGCTGATACCAAAGCAGAATGGAATTTGATTTTTCCGGTCCAATCCCGGCAATATCATCAAAGCCTTCGCCTTGGCTGAGTCTTTCAAGGAATTGATCCATTCCAATCGTATTCACAATCTTCTTTCCTGCATCAACACCAATCATGGGGATGCAAAGAGCATATATAAAATTTACCGGATGTATCTTTCTGCTCTTTTCAATCGCCTTGATCATATTATCACAGGATTTCTCACCGAAGCCTTCCATGCCCTTAATGACATCCACATGCCGGCTTAGATGATAAATATCCGAAAATTTTGAAATAAAGCCTTCATTAATAAACTTTACAATGGTCTGAATGCTTAAACCATCAATATCCATCCCCGACTTACTTACAAAACGGGTGAACTTCTTTACATGCTTTGCAGTGCAATCCGGATTCGTGCAATGCAGGGTTTTTGTATTTCCTCTGGGACTCACTCTGATTTCTGTTTTGGCATGACAAACAGGACATTCCTCGGGTATCTCAAAGGTTCCTTCCGATTTCTTGACCGCAATACATTTGGGAATGATCTTGTTTGCCTTGATGATCTCCAAGGTACTTCTTTTACCGATCCCCAGACGCTCCATCTCGCTGATATTACATAAAGATGCTCTGCTTACAGTTGTCCCCTCCAGCTGAACCGGTTGAAACACTGC
Source organism: Clostridiales bacterium (assembly GCA_029267975.1). GTDB lineage: Bacteria > Bacillota > Clostridia > Lachnospirales > Lachnospiraceae > Mobilitalea. Next base: position 4,885 of record JAJUHH010000078.1, on the reverse strand, counting down.
CACCGGGGATATGGTGGATGCGGCACAGGACCACTCAATGTATTCAAGCTCGGTTTCCGCAGACACGTCCTGCCATTTGAAAGCAATGCCTGCCCTGGTTGCATGATGTCCTGTCACCGAACCGGTTGCTGCATACTCTGTATCGTCATAGCAGATGGTCAGTCCGTCCACCGGAATATCCATCTCTCCTGATTCCACCTTTTTTGTCCAGCGGTCAATCACCTCCGGAAGCGCTTCTGCACTTGTCAACTCTCTTTCTACGACAGAAAATCCCTCTTTCTCAAGATAATCCATACGTGCACCCCAGGAGGGTATCTCTTCTTCAATAGAAACCAGGGTGAAGGCATAAAAATGGACACGGCGTTCCTTTACCTTTTCCACATCATCCAGACTTAAGGTTCCGGAAGCCAAATTACGCGGATTGGCATACTTTTCATTATCATCCTCAATGGTAAGATTGATCTGATCAAAATCCGTATAGGAGATGGTGGCTTCTCCCCGGACAACCATATGTCCCTTATATTTTATGGTAAGGGGAAAGCCCTTGATCGCTTGCTTCATAAAGGTAATATTGGTACCAATGGTGCCATTTCCTCTGGTAAGTATTTTGGTCAGCTTACCACCGTCATAAGTAAGCACCAGAGTAAGCCCGTCCAACTTCCAGGAAAGCCAAATAGGCCTGTTCTCCGCCCATTTTTGCAGTTCTTCGATCTTCTTGGTTTTGGCCAGGGAAAGTGCAGGAAACTCATGAGCTTCCTTCTCACCATTATTCTCCTCATAGCCTACTGTCTGGGTTGGACTGTTGGGAAGCAGATACCCGGTTTCCGCTTCCAGGGTGGACAGTTCATCATACATGGCATCCCATTCATAGTTGGTCATAAGCTCATCCCGGCCGTTATAATATGCCTCCGAGGCTTCATTTAGCTTTGCTACAAGCTCTTCTATTCTTTGCTTCTTATCCATGAATCATCGCTCTCCATATTCTTAAATTGCTGAAGGATTTTAATGTTTCATAAAGGACCTGGTAAGCTCCTCAATCTCCTGTTCTGTGACATTGCGGTAGTCACCTGTCCGCAGCCTGCCAAGTCTGATATTCATTATTCGGATTCTCTTTAAATTTAAAACCCGATACTCCAGATATTCACACATCCTTCTAATCTGTCTGTTCAACCCCTGGGTCAGTATGATGCCAAAGGTACGTTTATCGATCTGGTAAACCTTACAGGGTTTTGTTACCGTGTCAAGAATAGGAACTCCGGAGGACATGGCCTTTAAAAATTCCGGGGTAATATCCTTGTTGACAGTTACGATATATTCCTTTTCATGATTATTCTCTGCCCGCAGGATTTTATTTACGATATTTCCGTCATTGGTCAGGAGGATTAGGCCCTCAGAATCCTTGTCCAAGCGGCCGATGGGATATATTCTCATCCCATATTGAATATAATCAATGATATTATCAGGCTCCCTGCTGTCAGTGGTGCAAACGATACCCTCCGGTTTGTTAAAAGCAATCAATACCAGCTTTTCTTCCTTTTTTACCGGTTTATCACAGAAGGTTACCTGATTCCCAGGCCCAACCTTGGCACCCATCTGTGCCACTAGGCCGTCTATCTTAACCTTTCCCTCTGCAATATAACGGTCTGCCTCCCTTCTAGAGCAAACCCCTGCTTCACTTAAGAATTTATTAATACGGATAAGCTCAGCCTCATCCCCTGTTGAGGTCAAGCGTTTTGTCCTTTTTGCCATTTTACTTCCTAACCTTTCCTTAATCGGATCTCACTGTAATTATCCCTATTATACATGCTTTGGAATACTAAGTCTACAAAAAAACTCCTTATACCCGAACCATACTCAAAGTTCTGATAGTATAAGGAGTATCTCCTTTTTTATTCTGATTTCCTTCTGACGTGATCGGAGCTTATTCTGCTTGCTCGCTTCCCTCTGTGGGATCCTGGGCAGTATCCTCTGCTTTATTTGCCATCTTATCGATGCTTTCCCAGAAGCTATGCAGATCCTCATCCTTTTCAATTGCCTGCTTACTTCTTTCATCAGTCATTGAGATGAGAGCTGCCACATCTTCATCTTCATTTCTTATGTCATAATATGCCTTGGTTTCTGTATCCATATCTCCGGAGAATATCTTCAGCTTGTTATCTTCTCCTGTAACGACATAAAACTTTGCCAGACCCGGCGCAGGGGTATTGATACCGGTAAATTTAATCTCATGATAAGCATATACGATATAAGTGCCTTCTTTCATGCCCTTCTTCGTATAGGCCTTAACATTGCGGTAATCTTCAATATACTCCGTCTTCATCTGCAATTCTTCCTCGGAAGAAGCCGCATTCGGATCGCTTAACAGACTCTTTAGGGTATTAATGTCTAAATTATTCTTCGCATTATAATAGCTCTCAAGCAGGGCATCAATCTCCGGATAAGTTCCTGGCTCCTCTATAGGATATACCGGTATCGGAGTTGGTGTCGGACTTGGTGTAGGAGTTGCTGTGGCTTCTGCCAACGCTGCCATGACCCTATTGTTATCATCTGCAGCCAGCGTGTTGCCATCCTCAAGCTGCTCCTCATAAACCGTCTTTACATTGGAATTCTCTTCTGCTCTGGATTTATCATTACTCAGGGATAAGGTCAGCATACCTATTCCCATGGTACTCATTGTCGTTAGTAGAATGATTTTTTTATATTTAAGCTTCATTATTTCCATGCCTTTCTCACAGCCTGTTGTGGTTTCCTGAAAAACCTGCCGAGTAAACATCTATATGCTATGTATCAACTGCCTGCTTTCTTATTTTACCAAATAGTTATATAAAAATCAACCAGAAAATTTCATTTATTTGTAACACATTTTAACATTTTCGTAACATTTACGCCTCCTATCTCCTTTTTAATGAGAATATAATTTTACAAGGGAAGGACAAAAATATATAATACTGTTATAAATTTCGCCCGGAAAGGTGGTGCTTTATGGACCAACAGCTTAACGATCAGTGGAATGACATTAATCGCAAGGAGCAAAAGTTTCTGCAGCAATCTGATAAAGCATTCGTATCAGGTACACTATCACCCATGGTAGGAAAGCTACAGGATAAAATACCAAAGAAATTGAAGGACACCCTGGATGCTGCTTTTTATAAAGGCTTTCAAATGGTATTCGAGAAGGGCAGTCCCTATATTGAGAAGACTTATAATAAGGATAAGCTTGAACTTGACTTTGATGTTAACAATTATGCCATAGAAAAACGGATGAATAAGAGGCATATCAAAAGATTGGACCGTCAATCAGGGCAATCAAAATTAGTGAATTCCTCCTTATCCGCATTGGAAGGCGGAGTACTGGGTTTATTGGGTGTAGGACTTCCGGATATCCCTTTATTTTTGGGCGTCATAGTAAAGACCATTTACGAAATAGCCTTAAGCTATGGATTTCAGTATGATCCCCCGGAGGAAAAGGCATATATCCTATTGTTAATCAGCTGTTCCATCACACAAGGTGAGACCCAGCAAGAGCTTAACAAGGAACTGGATCTTCTCAGCGATAAACTTGACCACGACCTTGAATTCAGGCAGGAGCTTGATCAGAGCATAAAAAACACTGCCAATCATCTATCTGAGGCTCTTCTGACTGCCAAGTTCTTACAAGGGATCCCTCTTGTGGGTGTCATCGGCGGCGCGGTTAATTACAGTATCCTCAACCGGACAGCGAAATTTGCCAGGATAAAGTATAAAAAAAGATACCTGCTCAAAAAAATAAATGCCCTACAGTAGGGATCACCTTCTAATATATTGTATTTTTATGAAGGAATTAATAAAACAATCTTTACTTTATTTTTTTTATAGTATATAATAACATAGTCCTTAAAATTGTCTGTGTAAACAGGCAATTTTTGCACCTGTAGCTCAGTGGATAGAGCGTTCGCCTCCGGAGCGAAAGGCCGCTGGTTCAAATCCAGTCAGGTGCATAACTTTATATGGTAAGAAACCACATGCATTGCTGCATGTGGTTTTTTTGTGGAAAACTAACAAGTTATAATACATATACTTGAATGGGGTGATGTATATGGATTCCTGTGAGCTTGCTTCACTTGTTACAGCAGTATCCTGTGGTATTGCCAAATGTATGCCCAAGGAGGAGCTGCCCCTGGTCATAGCTATCCTGGGACAGCCAGTACCCTTGCAACCATACTGGAGCAGGAGGAGCTGAATAAGGCGGAAGCCCCCGGACAGGAGAAATCAAACGATCCGACAGTTCCACCCATTATTCCGATCCCTAATGTTGAGATTAACTTACCTCAAAACAGGCCCGGCAGATGATAGGATCATCCTCTGCCAGGCCTGTTATTATGTATATACCATCTTTATGTATATACTGTTTTATGAATGTACTTAATCACTTATCAGCAACTCTGTTGCTTACTTGGATGTCAAGCGCTTATTCGTTAGATCCATACAGCTGGGAAAGTTTTACCAGATGCTCATACTTTGCTTTTGCATTCTTTTCAGCATTTGCAAATAACTGCTCTGCTCTCTCAGGATTCTGACGGCTGAGTGCGTTATAACGTACCTCATTCTTGATGAAATCCTGGTAGCTTGCAGTAGGAGCTTTGCAATCTAACTGGAATGGATTCTTGCCTTCCTGAACCAAACGAGGATCATAACGGAAGATATTCCAGTAACCGGAAGCTACAGCATTCTTCTCTTCTGTCTGGGATACTGTCATACCACCCTTGATACCATGGCTGATACAAGGAGCATAAGCGATAACGATGGAAGGACCATTGTAGCTTTCTGCTTCTACTAAAGCCTTGATAGTCTGGTTGTAGTCAGCGCCCATAGCGATCTGTGCTACATATACATAACCATAGCTCAT
>JAJUHH010000077.1 GCA_029267975.1 Clostridiales bacterium | reverse complement strand
GGCAATTATTCGCCTCCATAACTTATGTATTATTTAACATACATTACATAGAAAAAACCGACTATAAAAGTCATTAGAACATGCTATGTCTGAGAAATAACCTTGAGAAGATCAGACTCTGTAAAGGGCTTTACAATGAAGTTTTTCGCTCCCGATAGAATTGCTTCCTTTACCATTGGTTCCTGACCCATTGCTGACAGCATAATCACCTTAGCACTTGGATCGATTTTTAAAATTTGCTTCAATGCTTCAATTCCTGTCATATTCGGCATCGTAATATCCATGGTTACGATATCCGGTTTCAGCTCGGTATATTTTTTTACAGCTTCTATACCATCTTCCGCTTCTCCGACCACTTCATATCCATGCTTCATGATCATGGATTTAATCTGGAACCTCATGAAGGCAGCGTCGTCACAAATCAGTATTTTCTTCAAATCTATCACCTTTTCTTTCGTTTTTTGAATCATGAAGTATAAAATACTTCATGATTCAATTAGAGGGGGAGAACCTATATTATAGGAGGGGCCTATAATATAGGTGTTCTATAATATAAGCAAGCCTATACTATAGACCGAATGAAATTAAGATAGCGTCAAGTGAGGAGGTTATTCTTTCTTTCAGAGAAAAGTCCCTGTTCAATCTCCATTTTAAGCAGATCTCTCTAAAAGCTCCTGATATAATATCAGCTATATTCTCTGTATCTATGTCATTTTTAATCTCGTTGCGTTTTTTTGCTTCCTCTATCATTTTTTCAAGAAATTGTGATCTTAAGGATATAATAGATCTTACCTTGTCCTCCAGTTCAGGCTCATACCTTAGGGTATCCGTGAGCTGAGTAAGCACTGTAATGGCAGGATAGTTCTCATAGAATTCAGCCAGGGTGTTGATTAAGAACTTAATGGAATCTAAAGGACTTAGGTTTTTCAACAATGTCGTTTGATAAAGGTCATTGTCAAACTGGGTAAAATATTCAAGCACTGACATTAACAGATCATTTTTGTTCTTATAATGTCGAAATAGTGTGGCTTCCGATACACCTTCCCTGGCTGCAATCTCCCTGGTAGACAGGTTCATAATTCCAATCTCATCAATTACATCCAGAGTTGTTATGATTAATTTATCTTTTCGATGGAGTATGCTTTTCATATTTATCACCTACCGTAGTAATCACTCACTTACATTATAATGTTATTTTTTAAAGTGTCAACAAGAAATTTTAAGATTTATGAAGTTTATTACAAAAAAACACAAACATTTATTTAACAAACTTGGAAAGTACTGATTATCGTATAGCTTGTTCAGCCTTGCGTTCGTATGCCATTTTCTTATAAAATCAAAGAAATATTTACAATTCAGTCTGACTAAAGAAGGGCAAGACAAAAAACAGATCCTGTTTCCAATAGTGATCAGAAAAGGATCTGTTTACTTTTAATTCATCTGTAATAATGAACTGTAAGGAGTCACAAGTAAAATCAATCTAAAGCTAGTATTTTCTCTCCATAATGTACTTTTTCGCTTTCTCCTTTGTATAGCTAGCATGGTTGCGCTTTAACTATTTTCAAAGTCCTTTCATAACTTTTTTGATGACCACCTGCTCCAGGTCGGTCAAAAAAGCCAGAATATCATCAACATCTTTCTTGGTCAGGCATTCATAAGTAAAACTAAATCCGGGATAATAGGGACATCTGGCTGTACCATCGGCAATCTTCACCGCAGCCATAGGGCGCGTTCCTGTCTTATCGGTTTGGATACAGTACCTGCAAGAATCGCAAATCTTCGTACGGCGCCGGAGCAGCTTCTGGGTATTCGGAGATAGATCATTAAAACGTCTTAGCATATCAAAAAACTGAATGATACGGATTTCGCAGTGCTGCATCACTCTGGGGTCCGGACGATATTCAAAGGTAAAGCCATAATGATATTTATCTCCAAAAAGGGCATACCCTACCGGCTCTTCCTTCTTACTAATGCTTTTGGTATAATCCAGGGTTAAGGTTGTCCCGAAACCGGTATTGCTGCCGATACTGTTACGGTAACCATTCTCATTGAACCAATCGATTAATCTCTGATACTGCTCCCTGTCATAAAATTTTTCATGGGTTTTCTCAAGGTATGGGTAGCCAGGATCAAACCAACAAAACAGCAAGGAACTTAAGGGCTGCTTCTCTTTTCCTGCCAGATACCTGAGTGCCTGCTGTAACTTGGGATAGGTCTTATGTCTCAGCATTCCATCAGTAAGGTCCAGGTCCATATATGCAAGCATTGTCCTTTGCTTTTTGCTTAAAGAGAAGCTAATAAGAAGACCTTCTTCCACTTCTTCCCCCGTTGATCCAAGGGTATAAAGCAGCTGAAACAAGTCTTCCAGCTTAATTCTGGCCTTCTTCATTAGGGGCTTCAGTTCAGGCTTGCCATATTCGTTGCAATTGAACCTGTTGGGGAATGCATCATCCGTATTCAACCTGGAGAAAAACTCTTCCGGTTTTGAAAATAGTTTATGATATAATCCCTTTACAAATTCATAGTACTCTAACTGAGCCGCCTCCGGTATCTCCTTGCTGGGGTGATAGGGAGCCAGTAGATCCCAGTAATACTTCACTATTCGCTGTTCAAGGCAGGTAAACTCACCATAAGGCAGCTCCTCATTGATATCATAGGATGTGCCCTTATCCTCTTCCTGCAGCCAGGTCACCTGTGGATCCTTCTCATCCTTAGGATCTGCCTCATAGATTGCAAAGTTTGCTTCAAAGGAGACTAGCTCCAGTGTAAGGTTATTGTCCTCTGCCAACCTGATTGGAACTTTGTAAAGATACCATGCGCCGGCCCTGGCCACTGCATAGGGGCTATTGGGACTGATATCATAGGTAATGGGATCCTTCCCATTATGATAAAGGCAGACATAACACCTACTGTTCCGCCCGGAATAATAATCAAACTTCCCCCAGAAAGAAAACACAAATTCCTTTTTCTGAAGATCAGTAAAATCAGCTCTAAGGTGCCGCCATCTCCAGCCTCTTCCTCTTAGGTGCCAGCATTTCTTTAAATCACCCTTGAAATCCGGCTGTTCTATTTGGGTAACCCATTTTTTTGATTCCTCATCCCCAGCATACCAATTCTCGCAGTTGCAATCAAAGCTTAGCATTATAATCCCCCTTAGTTTTACTTTACCTTATATCATAAATATCGCATTGGAAGTTAGGCTTGTAACTCTTTTCCTATTATATCACATTTTTTGCCATATGCAAACATTTGTTCTGAAGCAATTAGTAGTAAAAGGTACGGAAGGCAGCAGCACAATAGCTTACCTGAACTGTTACCATAGAAGCAGCAGAAATCTTTATTAATCTCAGTCTGGAACTCACATAAGAAAGCAAGATACTAATCACATAAAAAAGACTTGTATCTTCACAGACACAAGTCTTTCTGCTAATCCTATAAACTAATCTTATTAAGCTAATCCTATAAATGTAATAAAGATTATTTTATTGCAACAATGAATGGTTCAGTGCAAAAAGGTGTTTATCACTGCCCGCTATTCTCAGGAAAAAAGAGAATCAATATCCTGATATCGATAGTAGGATGCAGCTTTTACACGTTTTAAAGGAAAATTCAAATGCTTATATAAAGCATCTTTAAATTCATCATTTTTCCTGGCCTTCTCCAGATCATGGCTGCTGTCATCAAGTTCTATGGCCATAATCGGTCTGAGGTTTTTATCACAAATAAGAAAATCAACATGCTTCTGTGATATCTTACGAAACCACTTTATATAATCTTTTTTTCTGGTCACAACAATAAAATCCTTTAAGCCAACCTTGGGACAGATTACATACCCATACTTATCGCAGACAAGCTTCAGTGAGCTGTAAAAAGCGCTTTCACTCTTTGAAAGCAGATAGGTTGTTTTATAAGGAAATGCTCTATTACGGTGAACTACAATAACGATAAGTAAAGCGATTAGTGCTATCATTGCAAGTATAATATAATTCTGGTCGATTGTATAACAGTCCTCTCAAAAAACGATGTCGGATGCAGCTTAATTGTTAGTCATGCCTTTGGTCCAGGTTATCGTAGGTTTCACAAAATCTTCCCGCAAATGCCGGCTCTTCTCCTGCTGCATATAAATGCGAAGTATCACCAAAGGAGCTCATCCGAAAATATGCAATTCCTTTTCTTCTTTCCTCACTAACTAAAGTTGTTACCGAAGTAGGAGCTGCGCACAGTCCATGCAATAATACAATGGGTGATATTCCCAGGAGATGGCTGAGGATGACGCACTGAACCCCTAAATGGCAAAAGAGTACAATGGTATCATTATTAGGCTCTACTGCACGGTACAAGTTTCCCTCCCTCTCATATCCATGCACTTTTAGAATTTCATCTATTCCCTGATAGACACGCTGGGCTTCCTCAATCACCTTACCGGACTGCATAACTGCTGTTGTATGCCAGAGCTTCTTATCATAATACTCCTCGATTGCTGTCCAATCCTCAGGCAAAAAGTCCCACGGCAGACGTTCTTTCCCTGTGCTTGCATCAATCACAGGTGCGTGAAACTCTCTGAGCCAGGGAAGTATCTTCCCTTCCCGATTCATTTTCTTCAGGGTAAGTGATGCCGTATCCTTTGCTCTTCCCAAGGGGGAAATATAAAACTCCTTCACTTCCAAGGCTGCAATCCTATTTGATAAAAGCTCTGCTTCCTTCCAACCTTTTTCAGTTAAAGAATCAATGGAGTAATTGGGATCTCCATGACGAATAATCAATAATTTCATGTTGCTTCCTCTTTTCTGTATGTATCCTATTAGCATATGAAACCTTTGCTCCTGTTACGGAACATTTTTATTGTAGCAAGAATTTATCAGGTTTAGAAGATGTTATTTCATAAAATTATTGATATCATTAAAAAATCCTTCCTCTCTCATCTGCTTCCCGCATTTTTGCTATAAGATTTCCTACTTCTTCCTTGCTGTAGTTGAGTTCCACAATATTGCCCGATTGGGCTTGTATTTATCCGCTTGAAAAGAATTATACTCCAAATCCACTTATTCGCTCAAGTTCTAATCGTTCATTTAATTCTGCAAGATGATGAAAATACTGCACTTGCCGCTTAAGGTATACCGATTGCTGCATCCATCCGATTGGAGTTAGCAAGCTGCATGCACGATCTGCATGAGAAATACTTAACAAGATTCTAATGAAAGAATAAGATGACAATCCTATTATTTTTCTATATTATTTTAGATAAGTAGAATAATTAAGGAGGATTTGGGATGAAACTTTATATGAAGCAAAAGGTATTTTCCTGGGCAGATAAATTTAGTATTGCCGATGAATATGGGAATACCCGCTATTATGTTGAGGGTGAACTGTTTTCCTGGGGGAAAAAGCTTCACATATTCAACCGTTCAGGGCAGGAAGTGGCCTTTATCCAGCAAAAAATCATGTCCTGGCTGCCAAGATATATTGTGGAGATCAATGGGGTAACTGTTGCTACTGTGGTGAAGGAAATTTCATTTTTTCAGCCATCCTATCATGTCGAGGGGCTCCCCTGGCAGATGAAGGGGGATTTTTGGTCCCACAACTATGTCATGTATGATGGTAGACGTGATATCATGAGACTTAGTAAGGCATGGTTCACCTGGGGAGACAGCTACGAGCTTGAGATCTATGATCCCGGTAAGGAGCTTTTATGCCTCTGTGTGGCCCTGGCTGTGGATTGTGCTCTTGCCCAAAGCTCGGATTAGTCATTCATAAATTGATTAATAGATTGGAGGAGATGTTTTGTCAGGATCAGTATTCGGTAAATCCTTTGTCATATCTACCTGGGGAGAATCCCATGGAGCCGGAATCGGAGTTGTGGTGGACGGCTGCCCGGCAGGCCTGCCCCTGAATGAAGAGATGATTCAGGCATATTTGGATCGGAGAAAGCCCGGCCAGACCCAATATGCTACTCCCCGTAAGGAAAATGATCGCCTTACCATCTTATCAGGTATCTTTGAAGGCCGTACTACAGGTACGCCGATATCCCTGGTGATCTACAATGAGAATCATCGTCCCTATGATTATTCTGAAATCGCTAAGTTTTACCGTCCCGGACACGCAGACTATACCTATGATCAAAAGTATGGCTTCCGGGATTACCGGGGCGGCGGACGGTCCTCCGGCCGTGAAACCTCAGGAAGAGTGGCGGCAGGTGCAATTGCGGCAGCAATCCTTAAGGAATTGGGCATTAGTATCTATACCTATACCAAGTCCATTGGAGCCATCTCCATTAACTATTCCAAATGTCAGAAGGAATTTGTCCGTCAGAGTCCCTTAAATATGCCGGATCCCGAGGCTTCTGCCAAGGCGGAGGCTTATTTACAGCAGCTGATGGAGGACCATAATTCCACCGGCGGCGTGATAGAATGCATTGTATCAGGGATGCCTGCCGGAATAGGACAGCCGGTATTTGATAAGCTGGATGCCGCACTGGCCCAGGCTGTGATGTCCATAGGAGCGATCAAGGGCGTAGAAATCGGGGATGGCTTTACTGCTGCCCTCAGTACCGGTTATGACAACAATGATTCCTTCTATTACGATGATAATAAAAAGCTTACGAAGCTTAGCAATCATGCAGGAGGCATCCTGGGAGGCTTAAGTGACGGAGCAGATATCATCCTGCGGGCTGCCGTTAAACCCACAGCCTCTATTGCCCGGCCGCAAGCCACGGTAAATAAAAATAAGGAAAATATCGTGGTTGCGGTCCAGGGTCGGCATGATCCCATCATCGTACCAAGGGCAGTGGTCGTGGTGGAGGCAATGGTTGCAATAACTCTGGTAGATCATCTCTTCCAGGGCATGACAGCCAGAATGGACTGGATCAAGGAGTTCTACTCTAGAAAGGATGAGTGACTGCAATCGTGATATCATATCACGCTTAAGCTAAGATATTCCCAAGCTCCTCTATTGTCATATCCTGTTTTGGTATAAAATGATCAGATTTCATATAATGAATGATTGCGTGAGTGAATGCCCTGACTTCAGGATAGTTCTGCTGTTCCAGCAGTCCCATGCTGCTGACAATCAGTTTCCCCTTCCCCACATTACACTCAAACAATAATGCCATGTTGCGAAGTCTTGCATAGCTATCCAAAACGGTAACAATTGGTTTGATGGTATCGGGTAGGATAATTGCCCGCCTCCTAGTCATAGGCCACCACTGCCAGTTCGTATGGCTTTCGGTGGGAAATTCTTTAAATATGGGATGAGACGTTTCAATCAAGCATCCCATACAACCGCTTTGCTCCGGGAAGGTTCCCACCGACCAAAAATCTGTTGTAAATTGTGATTTCACAGAATGAGGGAAATGTTCTTCATCAGAAATAGGTGTATAGAAAACCTTAGACCCTTTTTCTAATGCAAGCTCAGTTTCAGCGAATGTTCTTGTGATAACAATACCTTGGTCGTCAAGCTTCTGAGCATCAGGATATTGCTTATCAGGATATTGATCATCTGGATATTTGTCATCCAGTTTCTGATGATCAGGATACACCCAGATGGGGTACTCATTTTTATGCCCGGCAATGGATAGTCTTAGCATCAATTTCTCTGGCGACTGTACCCCTTCCAAAAAGATTGATAACTGCCCTATGACAGTTATGTCACCGAAAGGCATAGTAATGGCAGGAAGTTCTCCCTTGGCAAGGATATGATTATCCTTACTCAGTTCGTACACCGTGGGGGCAAGAATAGCTTTCTTCCCGTAATTTGCAATCTGGATCACAGCAGTCAGGGTTTCCTTATTTGTATATGTATATTTATCAAGGAGTGCCATAGGCAGTACCTCACAGAAGAAGGCCTGGAAGCTTTCCGCCTGCGCAAATGGATATGGCTTTGGGCATAAATGTGAATTAAGCATTCCAATCAGCGCCGTTCCCTGTCCCGGGAAATCCTGCAAGCCAAGAAGGGAGATACCGGACAGGGATCTTGTACGAAGTACTGCCTCGATTTCCTCCCGATATGCAATTTTCGCCAGTTCTCCTGTTGCTTCAACACGCTTCTTCCAGTCAGAAATAAATCCTTTTCGAATTACATCCTGCTTAATGTTACTTAAATTATCAGGAATCGTAACTCCTTTAAAGCATTCAATCTCATCAAAGTCCGGAAGTACCTCGTATTGTCCAACTTCAAATGAGAATACCGGACCTTTATACTCTTTTCTAATAGCTTCCATTACATCATTATAATTGCTTTTTGCATTGGGGTAATTCTGATTAAGGTAACCGATCATAGGACTGGAAGTAGCTCTGAGCATCTTATCATGAAAGTTTGACGAGGTATAGAAATCACTGTTCGCATCTGCTCCCATCTGACCATAATGATTATTTGATCCACTGGCATACATTCTTGTCCTGTCAATGCTCTTAGCCAGGAAAAGCAACTCATCCATATGCTGATGTCCTATTTCATTTGCCGCAAGTTCATTACCAAAGGTCAACATTACAAAGGACGGATGATTTGCATAGGCTAAAAGAATCTGGGTTAATTCCATACGGTAATAACTTACACTCTTCTCATCTTCAAAGGCTGTGTTCGGATTCCAATGGGACAGCTCCGGCTGCATCAGGATGCCAAGCTGGTCCGCAGCAGTAAATGCTGCTTCCGGAGGACAATGGGAATGGAAGCGGACACAGTTAATCCCGTAGGACTTATAGATTTGGAGTATATCAAGCCATTCCTTTACCGATAAGGGCATATGACCTGTTTCGGGGAATACACAGCAATTGGCTTCACTTCGTAAAAAAATTGTTCTTCCATTCAAGGCAAGACGCCCATTGCCATTATCCTCAAAATCACGGACTCCAAATGTTACACACTTTTCTGCTATACCATCCGCCGAAGCAGATAACTCATACAGATTCCCCTCATACTCATCCCACCGCTTACAGTCCTTGCTAATTGCTATATCATCAAAGGTGATGGTATGAACTCCGCTATCTATTGAAATATTACGTTCCACCAGTTCCTCTTCAAAAATAGGACAACTCAATCTCAAAAGACCTGCATATGGAACGGAAGCATCAATCTCAAGGATAATGCTCATTCTTGATTTTCTGGGATAAACTCTGACTCTCTTGATGAAAACCTGCTTCTCCCACCTTAAACGAATATAACCTAATATCCCATTCCAATTTGTCTGGGTTTCATCTGTCGCCGTTGATGAGTACACGATTTCATCATGGTGCCAGTTCTTATATGAATTGTCACAGATCAATTCAATCGTATTATTTTCCGATAGATGCTTCGTTACTTCAAATACATAAGGAGTAGACAGGGTGCCGGGCTCATAAGGAAGCAGCTCCTGTCCATTCAGTCTCAAAGCCAAATCTCGGCTGCGTTCCACATCTAGAAAAACTCTATCTTCCTTTGAATGATCCTTTATATCTAATGTTCTGCAATACACCGCCTGCCCTTCATAGGTAAAGGCTCTGGTAAGTCTTGTCTTAATCACTTCTTTACGCCCTTGCGTGTCATTATTATTATTCTCTTCACTTACCTCCGACGGTTTCCATTGATACTTGTTATTGTCTTTATAACCTATGGAATTCTCATCCAAGGTACCCGGTAATATGGCTGTATAAACCGTATCAGAATCTATGGTAACCTTCCATTGCCCACTTAAATCAAGTAGTTTCATTCTGAAGCCTCCTTCCTGTAATACATCTCCTATCATATGTAGCGTTTCCACCTTAATTTAAGGAGTCAATATCAGATAAAACCGAATCAACCCAAATAGCCTTCATTATAGACCATAAACTTTGCACTGAGTCAGCTAACGAACCAACTCTACTTTGAATGTCTGTTATTGAATCAGTTTTCTTTTCTAAACGATTAGAAATAGCTACT
>JAJUHH010000076.1 GCA_029267975.1 Clostridiales bacterium | reverse complement strand
GCAGCTGCATCTCTTGCAATAATGATCATGTGCTTTCACCGGACCACAAGCAGCTTGCAATCAGTGATCACTCCCTGGATGGACAATCACGGATCTATACGCTTCCTATCACTGGCGGTGCTCCTGTCCTGATCACACAAAATGCTCCCAGTTATCTTCATGGCTGGTCCCCGGATGGGACAACCCTGGCTTACTGTGCGGAGCGTGACGGCGAGTATGATATCTATACGATTCCTGCTCGGGGCGGGGAGGAAACAAGGCTGACCTTCTCCCCCGGACTGGATGATGGACCAGAGTATTCTCCCGACGGGGAATATATCTGGTTTAATTCCGTTAGAAGCGGTTTAATGCAGCTTTGGCGCATGAAAGCGGATGGTACGGAGCAGACCCGGATGACCTTTGATGAAAGCAACAGCTGGTTTGCACATCTGTCCCCAGACGGCACCATGGTTGCCTATCTTACTTATCGTAAAGGGGATGTTGCGCCCGGAGATCATCCGGCCAATAAGGAAGTAGAGCTACGCCTGATGTCCTCTCAGGGTGGGGATTATCGTACCCTGGTGAAGTTGTTCGGCGGACAGGGAACGCTTAATGTCAACTCCTGGTCTCCCTGTGGCAAGAAGCTTGCATTCGTGAGCTATCGATTGAAGGAGGCAAAATAACATATGAATGTATTCGATATCATGGGTCCGATTATGGTCGGTCCCTCCAGTTCCCATACAGCGGGTGCAGTGAGGATCGGATATACTGCAAGACAGCTTCTCAGAGAGGAAATCAAATCCGCCAAGCTTTATTTGCATGGGTCCTTTCTGGCGACAGGAAAAGGACATGGAACAGATAAAGCCCTAATCGCAGGCTTGTTGGGGATTAAGCCGGATGACGAAAGGATCATACAGAGCTTTGACCTGGCAAAGGAAAGGGGAATGGAGTATTCCTTTGAAGGAATTGAGCTGAAAGGGGCTCATCCCAATTCGGTATTACTGAAGCTGGAAGGAGTTCGGGGTACACAGCTGGAGCTTGTGGCTTCCTCTATTGGTGGAGGGCTAATTGTCATTAATCAGATAGATGGAGTGAAGGCAGATATAACAGCCAGTTATCCGACTTTGATCATTCATAATGTGGATGAGCCCGGACATGTATCCATGGTTGCCACAATCCTTGGGCAGCAGGCGGTAAATATCGCAACTATGCACATTTACAGGGACAAACGGGGAGGTAATGCTGTTATGATAATCGAATGTGATCAGGAGGTTACTCCCGATACCATAGCGATGCTTCGCAGTACCAGCGGTATTAAAAAGGTAACCTACCTGAGTATGGAGGAAGAGCATGAGTTTTAGATCTCTGGATGAAATTGTGAGTAAATGTGAGGAGCAAAAAAAACCCTTCTGGAGGATCATTCTCGAGGATGACATGGAGGAACGGATGGTGAGCGCCGAGGAATCCATGAAACTTATGGAGAAGCTTTATCTGACCATGAAAAGTGCAGATGCATCCTATGATGATAAATTAATGTCCTCCAGCAGGCTGGTAGGGCAGGACGGTGCCAGAATGGACCGTGCGGTACGGGAAGGCAAGGTGATCGGTGGTGACTTTATTGGCGTGGTTATCGCCAAAGCACTAAAGATGGGAGAGTCTAACGCTTGCATGAAAAAGATTGTTGCAGCGCCTACTGCAGGCTCCTGTGGCGTTATTCCCGCAGTCTTATTAACCTATGAAGAGAAGTACCAGGTACCACTTGAGCGGATGTTGGAGGCAATGTATGTTGCATCCGGCATCGGAGAAGTGATTGCGGAGCGTGCCTCCCTGTCAGGAGCTGCAGGCGGTTGTCAGGCCGAGATTGGCTCAGCAAGCGCCATGGCTGCGGGGGCCTTAGCTTACCTTAATGGTGGTGACAATCTTAGCATTATCCATGCAGCAGCCATGTCCCTTAAGAATCTTTTGGGACTGGTTTGCGATACCGTAGGCGGTTTGGTGGAAGTACCCTGTGTAAAGCGGAATGTGGTAGGTGCAGTGAATGCAATTGCAAGCGCTGATATGGCGGTTGCAGGAATCGTAAGCAGAATCCCGCCGGATGAAGTAATTGACGCTATGCGTGAGGTGGGAGAGGCTTTGCCTAAGTCCTTGCGGGAAACCGGTGAAGGAGGCTTGGCAGCTACCCCTACAGGACAAGAAGTGATGAAGCATATCATCAGATAGAAACAGATCATAGGGTATGGCAATTATTAATTCCTGTCATATATTAAAGTAACTACTATTTTAGGTATTGTATTTATGGAGATATATGTGGTTCAGCAGGGAGATAATATTTATTCGATTGCTGAAATGTTTGGCATAGCTGTTGAAAGGTTAGCTTACGATAATGGATTAATTTATCCCTATGATTTAGTAGTTGGTCAGACAATTGTCATTGCATATCCAAAGCAGGTATATGTGGTCCAGGAAGGGGATACCTTGCCGGCCATTGCGGCTGTCTATGGGGTGACCCCAATGCAGATAATACGAAATAACTCCTTCCTCTTAGACAGAGATTACCTGGTCATTGGAGAAACCTTGGTAATAAGCTATAATACGAACGGCAGTATCGTTACCAATGGTTTCGCTTATCCTTATGTAAGGATGGATACGCTGATTAAGGCCTTACCAAATCTGACTTACCTGACCATATTTAATTATACCACTGTTGAGAGGGGCGACATTCAGACTTTTAATGAGGATGATGCAGAACTGGTAGCTTTGGTAAAGGAATTCGGTGTTATTCCACTGATGATGCTAACCACATTAACACCTCAGGGCGTTCCTAATGTTGAGTTAGCTTATGAAATGATAATAAATCAGGATTATCTGGAGAATAATCTTGATCAGGCTATCAGTATTATGAAGCAAAAAGGGTATTATGGAGTAAATATTATTTATAATTATTTAACTGAGAGTAATCAATATCACTATTATAATAATGTACGAAGAGTATCAGAACGTCTAAGGCAGGAAGGCTTATTATTTTTTGCAACAATTAATTATGACATAAGCATCGAGAATAATGAAATTACTTTTAATCAGATAGATTATTCCCAATTTAGTCCATATGTGGATGGACTGATATTTTTAAACTTTGTATGGGGAACAAATTATGGACCACCGGCGCCGGTCAGCAATATCAATTACATTCGAGCCATCATAGAATATGCCGCCTCACTTGTACCGGCAGATCAGATATTAATTGGAAAGCCTCTTCTGGGCTATGACTGGCAGCTGCCTTATATTGAAGGAAGAACCTATGCTAATTCAATGTCAATTGAATCTGCCCTTAATCTGGCCTATGAGACCGGTTCCGTTATTCAATTTGATGAAGACTCACAGACACCCTATTTCTATTACAATCAGTTTAATTTTGGTGCGCCTATGCAGCAGCATATTGTTTGGTTTATTGATGCCAGAAGCATTAATGTATTAGATGATGTTATTCAGGAGTATATGCTTGCAGGCAGTGGTGTATGGAATGTCATGAGCTATTACCCCCAGTTATGGACGATTATGAATGCCAGATTTGATATAATAAAATTGATAGAGACATAAGTATAAATGTAAGGTATACAGCCCTCAGACCCTTATGGTTTTGCGGGCTGTTTTCATCGTATAGGGAACTTCTCCGAATTTTCTTTTATGATAAAATATGAAATAGTTTAATACTTCAGTATGGAAGAATATTGGCCTAGTCCTATTGATATATTATAGTAAGCATCTTATTATGGTGAAGCTATGAAATCAGGCAAAAAGCCAAGTATAAAAGAAATATTGGAACAAGGCCCGGACTCCGAGCTGGAGAATGAATATAGTCAGGAGAATATAACCGCTGCCAGCCTCTTTATTAAGGTGGGCATCCTTGTGTTAAGCATTATTATGATGATCAGTCTGGGGATCAGGGTAATCCCGGATGCTGTTACCGTGACCAATACCGGCTCCAAGCGTGATCTGCCAATCTACTGCGTGGACACTCCGGACAAAAAGGTGGCGCTTAGCTTTGAAGCAGCATGGGGAAATGAAGATACTAAGAAAATTCTTGATACCCTGACAAAGCATAATGTTAAGGTTACCTTCTTTATGACCGGAGGCTGGGTGGATAAGTACCCTGAGGATGTGAAGGCAATCCATGCTGCAGGTCATGATCTGGGTAATCACAGCGAAAATCACAAGCAGATGACCGAATTGACCAGGGAGCAGTGTATCGAAGAGATTGTGAAGGTTCATGATAAGGTAAAAAAACTGACGGGAATAGAGATGAATTTATTCCGGGCACCTTATGGTGAGTATAATAATACCCTGGTAGGGGCTGCAAGAGATAGCGGATATACGACGATTCAATGGAATGTAGACAGCCAGGACTGGAAAGATTACGGTACAGAAAGCATTGTTAAGACGGTACTGAATAATAAACATCTTGGAAACGGTTCTATTATCCTATTGCACACCGGTACGAAATATACCCCGGATGCACTGGAAGGTATTATCACAGGGCTTAAGGAGCAGGGATATGAGCTGGTACCAATATCACAGTTAATTTATACGAAAGATTATACCATTGATCAAACGGGAAGACAGTTTAAGAAATAGAAGAAAAATCATATCATTGCTTATTATTTGTTAAGTGACAATCGAGCAATTTATGAGTTATTATGATATGAAATATTCATGTTAACTGGGAGACAATAAGTGCTCCCAGTTTCATTTTTGCTAACCGACCGCATAACCCTGTCTCTGTTGGGAATAGAAGTCTGAGGCCTATTCTATTTTGCAAAGCATTTTCCGTCTGTAAGCTTGAAAAATAAATCAGATACTAAATTGTCCCGGTTGATGTAATATATATACCGGATAAATCGGCTGCGATCATATGCATAATAACCGTCATATTCAGGTATAGGCAAACTGTCCAGTCTGGAATGCATAAAGCAATTATTATCATTCAATATCCATGCAACGGCTGTCACATCCCATAGTACGCGGGATACAGCAAGACCCTTTGCATAACTGTCTATTTCATCTTTCACACGTCCAAGAAGGAAATCACATAGGGCATTTTGTCCCCTCAGATAATATTCCATTTCAATATAGGAAACGGAAAAGCCACTTACAACTCCCATGCAAGGAAGCTGAACAACCGGTGCACCGCTTTTGAAAATCACTCTGGAAGCAGCCACATCCTGATACAAGTTGAATTCCTTTGTATCATGGAATTCCCGACCATGTCCTCCCAGCCACACAATAACGATTTTTTCGGCAATTTCTGGCTTTTGCAGCAGGGCAGAGGCAACATTTGTTATGGCACCGATTGCCACAACGTATAGAGGATTTTCGGCACTGTACTCTTGTGCACGTTTTATGAGGTCTTCGGATGCTGCAGAGAGTACGGGAGTATTTTCATCAGGAAGATACATTTCTGACCCTTTAAAGGTCAGAGGAATGAATTCGCGTCTGCCTGTCAGTTCCAAAAGCTTAAAAATCTCCTCATAGCTTTTTAGCATACCATCTTTCGGTGATTCTGAATGATTATTAAAAAACGGAGCAGCGTACAGAGCTTTCAAATTTAACTTATCTGACGATGCAAGAAGATATGCAATGGCAAATTGATCGTCAATCTCATTAAAGGTATCAGTGTCAAGGACAAGGTCAACCTTTGTAATTGGTACATTTAGGTTTTTGAAATATTGTTCTGCATTCATATATTTTATACTCCTTTTTGTATTGATATATTAATAATACTGAAAAAAGGACCGTATAAAAGGGGCTTATGGGTCGATTTTTTTATACTGATAGGCTATAATGGCTCACTTGCTTTACAAGGTTTCTATCATAATGCTACAATAATAAAGGGTGATACGATGACTAAGCTTTATTTTTGTAATAATGAATATCGAGCACGAGATTCTTATATTGCACCTCATAGTCATAATTGCCATGAGTTGGTATTTTATGGTGATACAGCTCATGGAAAGACGGATATTGACGGTGTTGAGTATGAACTTTTCCCAACAAGTATTGCATTAATACATCAGGGTGTTTTGCACAGTGAAAACCATTTTGAAAGAACCAATGTCATCTTTTTGGGTTTTGAATCATCTGTTCCTTTGCCGGTTGGTGTTTGGAATGACATGAATCATGTAAGACCCTTGTTCCATCATATTGTAGAGGAAGTCAAAAACCAAGAATGGGGTTATGATAGCATCATTTCTCATAAAATCGAGGAAATAATTACATACCTTTTACGTAAAGACAAGGGTATGAACAGAAATGTTAAGGACTTGGTATATTGCAAAAGATACATTGAGGAAAACTACATGCATAATGTATCTGTCGGAGAACTGGCGAAAATGACCTGTTACAGCAGAGACCGCTTCCGGCATCTGTTTACAGAAAAGTTTGGGATATCCCCGCAGAATTATCTGATTTATATGCGCCTGGAGAATGCGGTGAGGCTGTTGCGTACCACAAAGATCAGTTGCATGAATATTGCACAGATGTGTGGATTTTCGAATTGTGGACAGATGACAAAAATGATTAAGAAAAAATATGATCGGAGTCCGAAGGAATTGCGGAGAGTAAAGGAATAAGCAGTTGTAGGAGAAGATTATGTGAAGAACTAAAAGTGACTGGTAAGCTGTCAGAAGAATATTAACGTGGAGAATTAGCATGATATTTCATTTAGAGGTTAAAGTTTATATTAGAAGGTATGGTAACTTATGTCCCATTGATAGTTTTTTTAGTGATGTATATACAAGCTATAAAAAAGCTTTACATGCTGGAATTTCTGAGGTTAATGGGCAAATAATAAAGCTGCAAGCAGATGATATATGTTACAGGAATGGGAGTATAGAGGAATTTATAAGAGAGATGATCCATTATGAATTTGTTATACGTGAGGTGCGAAAATTAGATGAGCATTTTGATAAATTCAAACATTTTATAGGTTTATCAACTCCTGATGAGTTTACTATTTTAAAAGACATGGATTTGTATGA
Source organism: Clostridiales bacterium (assembly GCA_029267975.1). Lineage (GTDB taxonomy): Bacteria > Bacillota > Clostridia > Lachnospirales > Lachnospiraceae > Mobilitalea. Next base: position 2,982 of record JAJUHH010000076.1, on the reverse strand, counting down.
GTTATGTAAACAAAATAGTAGTGAAATAGAGTATCGATTTGATTATCAAGGAAACCTGATTGAAAGATGGGAATACCGAGGATTAGGGTATCATAGAATGCCGTCTAGTTATAATGAAAATGCCGGAAGCTTATATTCCATAGGAGATGTAGTAAGAGTTAAGAGTATTAATCAAGTGATAATAGGTAATTAAAGTAATGAATAAATGTTAACTGGGAGATTATACAGTCTCCCAGTTTTTTTTTATATCACTCCAGCGAACAAGCATAATAAAGAGAAATGGAAGCTAACCTATAAGAACTTGAAGTAGTAATACTTCAGAAAAACAAACTTTTGACATACCATAATTTGCTTATTGAGAAAAATTTAGGTTGACATTGATTCCATTTTTTAATATAATAACCACTGCAGAAATGAGAATGAGTATCAATACCATTTACATAATATATTTATTATGTAAAATATTTGATTGTATCTAATCAATAGGGGATGTATTGCTGCATCATTCGTATAAAAAATACATAAAAAAGGGAGCGACAATATGAAAATGGCAAAATTTTTTAAGTTGAGCATATTCATGTCAGCAGCAGTATTATCATTAACAGCTTGTTCAAATGCAAGCAAAGACAGTACCACTAATGTAGCAGAGACGAATCAGGTTAGTGAAGTGAAGGATGAAACAGCGAGTGTAGCAGAGACAGTGACTCCGGAGGCTACCGAAGCAGCTGCTTCAGAAGCAGCTACCGAGGTTGAGATTACAGACGCTCACGGAACTGTTGTTGTGCCCGTGAAACCGGAAAAAGTTGTTGCCTTAGATAGCAGAGCATTTGAGACTTTAGCAGCATGGGGAATTGAACTGGCAGCAGTACCCAAGGGTGTTATGCCTGAGGATTCACCTTATGTAACGAATGAAGCTGTACAGGATATCGGTAATCACCGTGAGCCGAATCTTGAGATTATTGCGGCTATTGATCCTGAGCTTGTAATTATTGGACAAAGATTTGCCGGCTTCTATGAAGATGTTAAGGCCCTGGTACCAAATGCAGTTGTTATTGATCTTAATTTTGACGTATCTGAAACAGCTGAAAATCCCGGACAGAATTTGGTAGACGGTTTTATTAATTCAACGATTTCTCTCGGAAAAATATTTGATAAGAATGACGAAGCAGCACAATTAGTTGCTGACTTTGAAAAGTCTATCGCTGATGCAAAAGCTGCTTATAATGGAACCGATAAGATGATCAGTGTGATCGTATCCGGTGGGAATATCGGTTATTCAGCACCTAAATCAGGCCGTGTATGGGGACCGATTGCTGATATACTGGGATGGACTTCTGCATTAGAAGTTGATAATACTACTTCCGACCATCAAGGTGATGAAATTTCTGTAGAAGCGATCGCTCAAAGTAATCCTGACTGGATCTTTGTTTTAGATCGTGATGCATCCGTATCTTCTGCTACAGATGCTGTACCTGCTCAGGATGTTATTGATAACTCACCGGCGCTTCAAAACACAACAGCTGTGAAAGAAGGCAGGATAGTATATGCTCCCAATGACACCTATACAAATGAATCCATTCAAACTTACAAAGAGATATTTGATATTATTGCTAGCAGCTTAAGTAAGTAATAAAGGAGCATGAGTGTGTTAAAAGTGAAAACTCATATGAGGAAAAGGGCTGAAAATATTCAGCCCTTGCCTTGTGATAATAGAATATGGACTAAGAAATTTATAGCAGCTGTGATCATTGTAACAATATTAGCGATTATATCATTGTTTACCGGTGTCTATGAAATATTTGAGCAAGACGATGGCCTCAGATTTATATTTATCACTCGAATTCCCAGGACAGCAGCATTGCTTCTTACAGGAGCAGCTATGTCAATGGCCGGATTGGTAATGCAATTAGTTACTCAAAATCGTCTGGTTGAAGCGACGACCACCGGAACCATTGAGTGGGCAGGACTTGGCCTTGTCTTTGTGTACTTGGTGTTTCCGGCGCCAACCTTATTATTAAGAATGGGAGGAGCAATCCTTTTTTCCTTTACTGGAACGATGATATTCTTCCTGTTTTTAAGAAAAATAAGGCTACGGTCTTCCTTAATTGTTCCAATTATCGGTATGATGCTGGGAGCAGTCGTATCAGCTATTTCAACTTTTATCGGGTTGGTATTTAATATGAGCCAAAATATTGAAAGTTGGTTTGTAGGTTCTTTCTCCTCCGTTCAAATAGGAAGATATGAGTACCTATGGCTCATTGTTATCATAACGGTTCTGATTTTTCTGTATGCGGATCGATTGACCTTAGCAGGTCTGGGTGAAGATATAGCAACAAGCTTAGGGGTAAATTATAATCGAATCGTTATTTTAGGAACAGGTCTGATTTCACTAGCGGTTGGTATTGTTGCATCAGTGATAGGTAACTTGCCATTTCTGGGACTGATTGTCCCTAATATTGTTTCCATGTATAGGGGTGATGATCTAAGAAGCAATCTTCCCTGGGTATGTGTATTAGGTATGGGTACGATAACGCTTTGTGATATTATATCGAGAACCATTATTGCACCCTTTGAGGTTCCCGTATCCTTAATATTAGGAACGGTAGGTTCTGTTGTATTTATCACTATCTTATTAAAAAGAAGGAGAAAACCATGAGTGAACTTGCTTATGCAAATCATAGAGACAGATCAGCGAAAGCATTTCGTACAAAAAAAGAAGAAAGACGTTACTATATCATGCTGATAACCTTCATTCTCATTGGTATCGCAGCCACCTATGGTCTACTTGTTTATAATAATCCTGTGCCGGTGACTTCGCCTTCTTTTATACCGGTTGTAAAAAGGAGAATGGTAGCGATCGTTGCGATGCTTATCGCTGCCGTGTGTCAAAGCTTATCCACCGTTGCCTTTCAATCCACTACAAATAACAGAATCATAACACCTTCCTTATTAGGATTTGAAGCACTGTATTCAACGATAAAT
>JAJUHH010000075.1 GCA_029267975.1 Clostridiales bacterium | reverse complement strand
GCAATGACTTCCATACCCTGTATATCGCAGAAATCACCAAGGTATTGCAGGCTACCAGAAAGCCTCTGATGGAGGACTAAATAATATCTTTTACGACAAAGGAACGGAGCTAGGGTCAGATATGAGGTAAGCAATTTGAAAATCAAAGACTGCAATCTATTGTTCTATAGAACGAAGGAGCAGGCATAGAAATGCAATTGTAGCTTAAATCAACTTTACGGGCACGCCGTACATGAACATCCATGTTCAGCACGGCTTATCAGGCCTTCCATGGCCTGATATCCCTTAGGTTACAATGCTCTTTTATGCCTGCTCCTTCGATCTAAGAACAATCACGATTTTGTCTGATGTTTTCAAATTGCTTACCTCACATCCTGCCCTAGCTCCTGTCAGTGAAAGCAATACTATTTATTTAACTCATCCTGAACAAGATGAGATGACGTGCTATTCTAACAGTAATGCCATCCAAAAATAGGAGCCAGGAGTAACAAGAGTATGGTCATGGGAAAGCATTTGGCAAAATCGATATTGTACTTAGCATAAAGTAAGGCTGATATAAAATGTGCGATATCTAAGGGGGAAAGGGCCACGGATGGCCCTTTCAGACGCTTTGGACAGGACGTCCATAAGCGTCGACCCGCAGGCTCTGGATATGCAAATTGCTTTTATATCAGCCTTGATTTATGGTTAGTACAATCGATTGCCGTCAACAGCTTTCCCATGACCATACTGCTGTTACTCCTGGCTCCGTTCCTTTGTTGTTAGCTTACAGCTTCTTCACCCATGTCCCAGCCATAGTAATCCAATTCTGTACCTCAACGGGTAACTGTCTGTCATCACGATAGCTTCTTGTTTCTTCTGAAGCCAGGGATAATCCATGCCAACCCTTTGGATAGATATGAAGCTCAAAGGGTATCTTCTTCTCATTCATAGCCTGGGTAAACAACAGGGAATTCTCCACAGGAACAGCAGTATCCTCAAAGGTATGCCATACAAAGGCCGGCGGTGTTTGGGAACTTACCTGCTTCTCCAGGGATACCTTTTCTAACAGCTCGTCATAGCGGTCCTGCAGTAATGCTACAAAGGAATCTCTGTGTGCATATTCTCCGGAGCTGATTACCGGGTAGGATAATATCATACCATTGGGCTGATAGTTTTCCTTGGGCATCTGCATGATATCTGCCAGAAAATCCTCTGTCCATAAGGTACCAAGGCTTGCAGCCAGATGTCCTCCGGCAGAAAAACCTGCCACAACGATTTTATCCACATTTACATGCCATTCCTTGGCATGTGCTCTGGTGTAGGCAACTGCTTTTGCAAGCTGGGTTAGAGCTGTCGGGAACTTGGCCGGATAGATGGTATAACGCAGAATTGCTGCGTTGATACCCATAGCGTTCATTTGAATTGCTATCGGCTCTGCTTCTCTCTCCGAGACGAAGCGGTATCCACCGCCCGGACAAATGATCACCATTGGTCTTACTCTGTCCGGGTCAATCTCCGGAGTATTATTAAGAATGTACGTTGTCAGGGTAGCATTTCCACCCTCTGTCTGAAGCTCAATTACCTGATTTAACATGTCTCATCTTCCTCCCATCCTTTACATACATCAACCCACCGTAAACTGCCGGAATACTCCTCTAATTCCTGGCAAGTCAGTTCGATTGCAGAGTTACTGCTTCCACAAGCCGGAAATACCGTCTCGAACCTTTTCAGTGAGATGTCAGCATAAACCGGTAAGCTCTCTGCCAACCCAAAGGGGCAAACACCGCCAATGGCATGCCCTGTGTACTCAATAACCTCCTCCGGGGTAAGCATTCTTGCTTTTATATTAAATTCCGATTTAAACTTACTGTTATCAATTTTTGCGTCGCCCGCAGCAATAACTAACATTGCTCCTTCTTCCGTACGAAAGGACAAGGTTTTTGCTATTCTACTGGGCGCAACCCCCAAAGCTTTGGCAGCCAGCTCCACAGTTGCACTGGAGCTGTCAAACTCCAGAATATCCTTATCCCTATTCCATTTGCCTAAGTATTCCCTGACCTTATCAATTGCCATTTTGCATCTTCCTCCTGTCCGTAGCTTTTATGTAAATGGTATTATCGCATTTTCAATACAGGTTGTCCCTTTTCTCTTCCATCATACCAAGTATTTGTGAAAGATAATCGAAAAAGATTATCGAATAAGAACCTTTGTTTATAATAATACATTTTGGACCAGAAAACAATGTGATAATTATTATCGTATACGATAAAAAATCCCCGAATAACAATTGTTATCCAGGGACAATTTGTGCTATATAAATTATTTTCCAGGTTCGGGCTCAAGTGTATTCTTATAGGATAGACTAAGTCCTAATTTCTCCAAAGCTGTCTCTAAGAACATGAGTATTGCGTCAACTACCCGGTAGCATAGTTCAATAATATAATGAATATCTTCCTTCACACAGTTGACAGCTTTCAGATATTCCTTATGAGTTATCTGTATGAAATGAATGAAGTCCTCGATAGAATGCTGTTTCTTGTACCGATTACGCTCCCTCTTCGCTTCCTCACTATTCACATAATCATTGAGAGAAAACTTCAGCTCCTTCTCATAATAAACATGATCCGTCAGGCTGCCATCAAATATAGTGTTATGGGGGTAGGTGCAATAATCAGATAGGTAATGTGTTATAACACCCAAATGTCTGGCGTAATAACCGTTGATACCTCGATTGATATCGTAATCCACCGTAATCTTCTTAATTTCCTCGATCAGTATCTCAAAGGTCTCTTCAATGGTGTGTCTCTTAGTCAGGAACGAAGGTGTCAAGTCAGGCAGAATGCTGCCTATGTAAAATGCTTTTTTATGCTCACTCAAATCCTGTACATTCATGTTATTCATCAAGTACCTGGCAAGTGAAATATGCGATTTCTTTCTCAACTTAAATCCTCCTGGGGGTATTACAAGGATCCGCATGCGCTAATCCGTTAGTGTTCGCCTGTTACCCACCCTGTCATACATCATACACTATATTGCACTTATTCACAATAGGGATTAAATAGTACTATTATAGCATATTTCCGCATTTCTCAAAAGGTTCCGCCCCAGCCTATTCGTAAAATAAACATGAAATAAATCCCAGAAAACTTGACATTCAGACTGTATTACTGTAAGATGAGAAATTGTAAAAGGCATTTAAAATAAAGTATTTTTTCATTAGGAGATGATATTTTGGACCTCGGTGACGCCACGCAACCGATTATATTGATTATCTTATTTATTCTGTACATTTTCTTTACCTTCTCGGACGCAGCCTTGCAGGGCGTAAACAAGTTGCGAATCCGTGCTTTGGAAGACGACGATATTAGAGGCGCTAAAACCGTAAGTAAATTAATTGAAGAGCCCAGAGGAGTGATTACCGCTTTATTGATCTGCAAGAATGTTACTAAGCTGTCCGCAACAGCACTTGCAACTACGATGGCTATTCACAACTGGGGAGATTCCTATGTAGAATTATCCATCGCTGTACTTATTCTTCTATTTCTGATCCTGGGAGGGGTACTGCCTGAGACCATTGCCTCCATTCAACCGGAGAAGGCAGCACTTGCCATAGCAGGCCCGGTTTACTTACTTACTAAGCTGTTAAAGCCCATATCCTTTGTCATTAACCAGATTTGTAACGGCATTTTGATGCTGTTCCATATCAATGCGGACGAAAAGACAAAGCCGTTCATAGAAACAGAGCTTCGGACCCTTCTTGATTACAGTCAGGAAGAGGGAGAAATGGAAAGCGAAGAACGAAGAATGTTAACCAATTTAGTTGATTTCGGCGATGCACTTGCAAAAGATGTCATGGTACCCCGTACCGACATGGCCTTTGCCAATGTTGAATTTACCTATGAGGAGTTAGTAAAAGCATTTTCTGAAGAAAAATACACGAGAATGCCGGTGTACGCAGATACTCGCGACAATGTCATCGGTATCGTGAACCTCAAGGATGTCTTCTTCTATAACGGAGACAAGGAAAACTTCAATATCGTAAATATTATGAGGGAGCCTTATTTCACATACGAGTATAAGAAGACCTCAGAGTTGCTGATCGAAATGAGACGCAACTCCATATCGCTCGCTATCGTTCTTGATGAATATGGCGCTACAGTTGGTCTGATCACACTTGAGGACGTGCTGGAAGAAATCGGGGGAGAGATTCGTGTCGAATATGATGACGATGAGGAAGACAGCATTAAAGCACTAAATGAAAATGAGTATCTGGTTGACGGTTACACCAAACTGGATGAAATAAATGAAGCACTAGGCCTGGAGTTAGAATCGGATGATTATGATTCCATCGCAGGACATATCATCTACCTACTGGATCACCTTCCTGAAGAAGGAGAAACCGTAACAGAAGACAATATCGTATTTACTGTTGCTGCTGTTGATAAGAACAGGGTGGATAAGGTTCATATTCTGGTTAAAAATGAAGAAAAAGTAACCGAACAAGAATAACATTTAATTCGGGAGCACCTTACAGGGTGTTCCCTTTTTGATTCTAACGAAAATGCATGAAAGTCTATTATATTCATCATACTATACTTATCATCTTCCATGTCGCTTCCTTAACTATATGAATGGCAGTTATTAGCAGCCGCAGCCCCATCCTGAAATATCCATATATCTTAACGCAACCCTCTTATTGCGCAAATCATTAAAACTTTATGAAAAAGATACAAGGATATTGACATATGATGTTTAATTGTATACAATCTAATTGTAATTAATTATTGTGTGCAGGAGGTAATGAATCAATGGGTTTCTACGATTACACCGTTAAGGATGCCAAGGGGATTGATATCTCCATGAAAAACTATCAGGGAAAGGTTTTGCTTGTTGTCAATACTGCCACAGGCTGTGGTTTTACCCCTCAGTACAAGGGCTTGCAAGCACTCTATGACAAGTATAAGGACAAAGGCTTTGAGATACTCGATTTTCCCTTTAACCAGTTTGCTGGTCAAGCCCCTGGCAGCTTAGAGGAAATCCAAAGCTTCTGCTCTTTAAAATACGGAACAACCTTTCCGCAATTTGCAAAAATTAAGGTCAACGGCAAAGAGGCCGAACCTTTATATAGTTTCCTCAAGAAGGAACAAGCCGGAATCATGGGTACTACGATCAAATGGAACTTCACAAAGTTCCTGATCGACAGATCGGGGAAAGTGATCAAGCGCTTTGCCCCCAATGATACTCCCGAAAGTATAGAAAAGGATATTAAAGCACTCTTATAATATAGCAAAGATTAATTTAAGAAAGGAAAGTATCATACCGATCCGGTATGATATCAGGTGAGATTATGAATGTATATGATTTTACGGTTAAGGATAAGGAGGGCAATGATGTGAGCCTGTCTGAATATCAGGGCAAGGTACTGTTGATCGTCAATACTGCTACCCAATGCGGCTTTACTCCCCAGTATGACGATCTGGAGGATCTCTATGAAAAGTATGCCGATCAAGGTTTTGTTATTCTGGATTTCCCCTGCAATCAATTCGGCAATCAGGCTCCCGGAACAGATGAGGAAATCTATGCCTTCTGTGAATCCAATTACGGCGTGAAGTTCCCTACCTTCTCCAAGATTGAGGTAAATGGTGAGAATGCACATCCCTTGTATAAATATCTGGTATCCCAGAAGGGATTTGCAGGCTTTGATGACTCCCATCCCATTACTGCCAGATTAGTTCCCAAGCTGACAGAACAAGATCCTGATTACGCCAGCAAGCCGGATATCAAATGGAACTTTACCAAGTTCTTAATCGACCGTAAGGGTAATGTAGTGGAACGCTTTGAGCCGACTGCAGATATGTTTTTGGTAGGCAGCAGGGTAAGAGAACTCTTATAATCACTAAGTCTTAACCATACAAGTAACATTTCGCTATTCCCCCACACATTATTATATAGATGGCTGCTTCCTGACTAATTGATTAATTAGTCAGGAAGCAGCCTCTTTTCATACAGAAATCGGTTTCGTAACAATTTAGGTTGGTAATATTTTTTGGTTGGTAATATTTTTAGGTTCAGTAATATTATTTAGGTTCAGTAATATTATTTAGGATCAGTAATATTATTTAGGATCAGTAATGTTTTTATCTGCTTATGCGATACTGCCATGATATATTATATCATGGTATCATCCTTCAGTACTTCACTCATATTGTATCTGCATATATTCCTTCCGCCAATATAATAGGCCAGCCCTACAAATACCACTATCATCGCCATAAACAAGGATATAGGCAGGATTGGCATTTGAACGACAAATTCATTCAGATCCAGGTAACTGGCCTTCGTTGCATAGATCACGAACAGAATCGTCAGTGGTAATGTAATGATGAGTGGACGTCCGGCAATTGCTGCTGCTTCAATGATCAGCATTTTCCTTATCCCCTCCGGAGTTACACCAATGGATATATATCTGGCAAATTCCCGTTTTCTTTGATGGATAAAGCCTAAGGCGACAGAGAAGATATTGGATATACCAATGATGGCCAATAGTACACAGAGGCTTCCTACAACTATTTTATATCCCTGAATGATCTTCCCATTTGTAATCTCCTGCTGGACCCTGTTTTCAATTTCAATCGTATAATCTCTTTCCAGGATTTTCTTTACTTCCTCCATTGTTGTATCTATGATGGACTCATCCCTTGTCAATATCCTAAGATAAGTGTTTTGCTCTGTGATACCATGATTAAAGCCTATATCAGCATTTATTGTCTTCCAAACAGATAAGGGAAGGACTTGAAGCAATGCATAATCACTATACTCCTCACGAAGCAAGGGCTCTACATTTGCATAGCCCAGAATCGGCACCTCTGCGAATACTTCCTGCTCCGGATTACTGATAACTAGCGAATTCTGAGTATCTTCTTTGATATAGGGAAGGTATTCCCGATATCGAAAATTACTGTTCAGACTGTCCCAGATCTGATTGCTCAATATGCCACCACTCGTTTGCTCCTTGATTCCTGCCTGCTTACAATACTCCAGAAAGCTTTCATCATCCATGATAAGTAGCGGCATACTCACAAGATAGGAGGCATCCTTTTTTTGTACAGACTCTCCTGCCACAGCGGATAACCCACCTAGCTTCATCAGCTCATTACTGATCTGCTCCTCTGTAATCGTGGTATAAAGCTCTACCTTTTGATAAAGCACAGCATCTTCCACATTGGATCCCTTGGATATCTCACTGATATTATGAACCTGGGTGATTGGTGTATCCTTTATCTCAACCATGATGTCCCAGGTATTCTTGTTTCTTTCAAAATAAGTATATTTTGTACTAATGGTAGAAAGTGTTATGAAACACAGGAATAGGGAAAATGCCAGAAAGGATAATGTTAATGACCTTGTAGTAGTTCGTAGTGCCTTCTTTCTTGCTTTCATGGAAAGCCCTGTAAGTTCCCCTTCTATCCCAAAAAATGCTGTCAGAATAGGAGCACGCTTTTTGCCTTTTAGCCCTTCTTCAGATCCTATGAAAATTGTCTCCAGGGTTGATAATTTACTCATCTTCCTTGCCGGAAACCAGGCAGAAAGCAATACTGTCAGGATGGATACCAGAATTGTTACCAGCCATATCCTACTATGGTATTGGAACACAGCCGGTATCCTCTGATAATCCGACGTAATGGAGTTTGCAAAGCGAAAATATCCATAGCATAACCCAATCCCTATAAAACTACCCATAAGAATCGGCATAATACATAGAATAGCAGCCTCCTGAAGAAGACATAGCCTGATTTGTCCAGGTGTTGCTCCTACACTGGATAATATCCCAAACTGATGAATACGTGAAGCCATAGAAAATTCGAAGGCATTTCGAATGATCAATATCAAGGAGACACTGGTAATCCCCAATACAAAGAGATAAAAAAGCAGCAATAAAGGATGTTCTTCCCCTTGGGGATCAAAGATCAGATATTGGGCTAACAGAGTTTCGTGATAGGCAATATCAGAAGGAACTGTACTGAGATTTTGTGCAATCCGGGGCAAATCATAATAAATCTGCCTTGGATTATGAAAATATATCTTCACCACGATCGTTCCATCCAAGGAGGGATCATCCACAATAAGATCAGCCACATTCGCATGGTTTTTTATCTTGGTCAAATCCGTCTCATCGAATTTGCCAACCAAGGCCCCCTGCCAATCACCTTCCTCATATATGATCCGATTCACATCATACTGCCACATATTATAGAATAGACAGCAAATCAGGGAAAGGAACATAGAAGCAATCAGAGCACCTATCATGATCGATATGCTGGAGGCTTTATTGTTTTTAATAAAACTCAAAGAATATTCTTTCCACATATCAGTCACCTCGTCTCTGATCACCGATTATACAGCCATCTTCAATGGTTATAATGCGGTCTGCCTCCAAAGCGATCTTCTCGTCATGGGTAATCAGTAAAATGGTCTGCTTCAGATTACGATTTGACAGCTTCATAAGATCAACAATTTCTTTGGAGCTCTTCTGATCCAGATTACCTGTCGGCTCGTCCGCCAGTAAAAGACTCGGGCGATAAATCAAGGACCTTGCAATTGCAACCCTCTGCTGCTGACCACCAGACAAATGACTTGGCAGCACATTCAGTTTATCTTCGATACCCAAGGTACCTACTACTGTGTCAAAATATTCCTGATTTACTTTGCGCTTATCTAAAAGTAAAGGCATAAGAATATTCTTTTTCACAGTTAAGGTTGGAATTAAATTATAAAACTGATAGATTAAGCCGACTTTTCTACGTCGAAAGACAGCAGCCTGTGTCCGATTTAATTTCGAAATATCCGTACCATCAATGAATACCTTTCCCTCTGTTGGAGTATCTACCGTACCAAGAATATGCAAGAGCGTGGATTTCCCGGAGCCGGATGCTCCTACAATCGCCACAAACTCTCCCTTCTCTACCGTCAAGTCAATGTTTTGCAGTGCTGTCACCTGATTCTCACCGGAACCATATATTTTCCGAACACCTTCACATCTTAATATTTCCATGGATACTACTGCTCCTCCTTACTATTCTATGGTGTATCAATACCACACTCCTATATTAGCAAAGGAAAGTGACAGCTCAGTGACGGTATATCCTGATTTCAAAGCAGGCTCCGCCATTCACCCGATTACCTGCTGTTAGCATACCGTTTTGCAATTCAAATATGGACCTAGCCAGCGATAAGCCGATCCCCAGTCCATTACCAATGGCAGCTCTACCGCGATAGAAGCGTTCAAAGAGATGAGGAATGTCTTCTTTATCAAAGCCCTTCCCTTTATCCCAGATGAGAATTTCAGTATAGAGAGGATTTTGGCTGTAATCACAGTGTATTACACCACCCATGGGGGAATGCTCCAGACAGTTTTTCATAAGGTTCATGATGGCCTGCATGGTCCACTCCATATCACCTAATACTACAACGCTCTCCTTCTCCGGTATACTCACTGTAACCTTCTTTGGCGCCATAAGATCACTCATATTGTCTGCTGCCAGACTTAAAACAGTGAAAATATCAACTGCTGCTTTGTTTAGCTTTAAAACCCCGGAATCGATCTGAGAAAGGGTCAATAAGGCTTCCTCTAAATGTGCTAAACGATCAAGCTGCTTTTGGATTTGATTGATATAAACGGAGGAACTCTCCTGCTTCATCAGCTGCAGGGAAAGTCCTGCTGCCGTAATCGGCGTTTTTAATTGATGTGCAATATTGGCAATATTGTCTGCATAATTCTTCTGCGCTTTTACAGCAGCCTCCTTTGTCTGATTCAGATTAGTTACAGTTTTATAGATTTCATCCTGAAGCTGTGAAAAATCATCCTCTTCCGTCTGCATTACGATACCGACCTTATTCGTATTAACCTTTTCCAAATAAGCTGCCAGTCCATCGATCCTCTTCCGATTCCTTTTCCTAAGATAAGAAAGAAGGAAATAAAAGAACATACTACTAATAAGAATCAGCATAAGAGATGTGTCAATCAATCTCTTATTCATTCTCGCTGATAT
>JAJUHH010000074.1 GCA_029267975.1 Clostridiales bacterium | reverse complement strand
TAAGGTAATAAGCGGAACGATTATATAAAAAGCTTTTCTTAAATATTTTCTACATATGACAATTGCAAAAGCTATGCTAATGATTAAAGCTACAATACCTGCATCTGATCTCGAGAACATCGTTGAAATCAGCATGCCAATAATTGCAAGGGCATAAACAATTCTTTGATTAATTTTCTTGTTTTGCAATGCAAGCACAAACAATATAGGAAGAACTAGTACTACATAACCGCCAACGTAATTCGGATTATAAAAGGTCAAATAGACCCACTTATCAAAATTGAAGGTTAAATCCATCCCTCTACTTCCCAGGGGAAGATAAATTCTCTTACCAAGCTCAGTTTGAAACAGGTCATGACCCGTCGCTTGAAGAATACCCAAAAAAGAAAGTATCAACACACTGATTAATAAGCCTTTTAATACAAATTTTATATCCTGCTCCGTTCGCACAAACAAATAAGCATAATAGATGGTTAAGCAATAACTTAATAATACAAGCACGGATTCAAAATGCTCATAGCCACCAGTAAAACTAATTGATCTATATTTACTTGCAAGCGATGACAACAAAGCAAATAAAGCATACACGGATAAAGCAATAAACATAGAATTTATATTTCGCAACTGTTTATCCCGGTATAACTTTACAAGGATGATTAGAAGCATTACAGATGCAACCAATATTAAAAAAGTACTCTTATAATAAAGAAATACATCTATATAGGTATCAGATACATTAAACCACTCAAATTCCGCCAAAGGGGTTTTATATCTTTTCATGTATATGATTAAAGGTAGTATCGTCAGAATGAAGGCAATTGGAAGAAGGTATATTTTTGCCTGATCACTTTCCTTTTGCCCGTATTTCCTTTGATACCGCCTACTCTTATGATTAACTGTGGTACTTTTGTCCATAGTATATCTCCTTTTCCTCTATATGGTCGAATCACTAGCTAAAATATATTATGATTATACCCTACAAGAGTCCTAGGCACAAGCTATAAATTATTCTATAAAAGCAAAAAATAGCCCGCCATTCGGCGGGCTATTCTTTATTTTACTATCAATAAATCTTAGTGATAGTTATAGGTAATTGTTGCGTTTACAGGTACTGTGAATGTTAATGTACCAGCTGCACCATAAGTCTTGCTTACTGTTACAGATTTTACATAAACAGATGTACCATTTGTACCAACTACAGAACCATGAACATCCTGACCAGTAATTGCTGTAGCAACACCGTCAACCTTTACAGTGAAGCAATCTGCAAGAGCTGCAGTAAGTGTAGCTGCTGTAGAGATTGTCTTGTTAACTACTAATGTAGGAGCAGGCTGGGTATCAGTTACTGTGAAGGAGTTTGCAGCAAGAATTGTACCACTTGCTACTCTTAATGTATAGCTACCCTTGGAAGCCTTGGTCATTGCAGTAGGAATTAAGTCTAATACTAAATCATTAGGCTGAGTAATGCTTGCAGAAGTTGCAGGAAGATTTGTTGCACCTGCAGGAGCTGTTACAGTTACTAATGTATTAGCATCTAATCTCTTATTTCTAACGCCGTTAGCTGCATAACCAAATAAGGAAACTACTGCCTTCTCATTGTCATCAGTATCTGTTAACTTGGTATCAAAAGCATTCTTGTTCAGCTCGATGCTGTAATATGATACATCATCATCAGATGAAGGCTGAGCAACTGTTACAGTTACATAAACGGACTTAGAAATATTGCTGTTGTTATTGTCAGTAACCTTAAGCTCGTAAGTATATGCTCCTGTTGCTAATGTTGCGCCGCCAAATCTAACGCTAGTATTTGTATGGCTTACATATGCAGTACCAACATTGTTGGACTTCTTAACAGGTGTAGCTAAAGTATAAGCAGTATAATCAGAACCAAACTGATCCTTAACGGTTACGGTGATATCCTTAGTATCCAGAACATCATCATCATTTGATAATACGAACTGGTTAGCGCTTACTGAGAATGTTGCAAGTTCTCTTGCTGCTGTTACAGTGATAGGGCATGTAGCAACTACATCATCACCATACTTAACGATAACTACTGCAGTACCTGTCTTGAATGTGAAGATATGACCAGTAGAATCTACGTTAAGTACATTGATATCAGAAGAGCTGTAGCTCCAAGTCTTTGCAGAACCATAGTTAGGGCTTGAAGGATAGTTATTTGTTAATAACTCATCGCCATTAGCCTTAGTACCCTTTAACTGAACATATAATCTAGCATCATCGCTCAGAGAAACGGTATGCTTAGCATCGCTGAAATCCGGAACACCAGTTGAATAATCAACTAATGTGTAAGCGCTTAAATCGCCAAGCTTATCAACAGACTTCTCAACACAAGTGATAACGCCTGATGCTGTAAGGTTACCAACCTCTGCACCTGTTGTAGGATCATAGGTCCAAGTATGGAATGTTGCTGTTACGGTTGTAGTATCGCCCACCTTATACATAACAATGGTAGGTGCTGTGCCTTCAGTAACGAATGCATTGATATTGGATGTTTCAAAAGTAAGTCTTGAATATAAGTCAGGCTTTGCAATATTAACGCCGTCCTTATTTAAGAACTTAACGTAAAGATAATCCGGAGGTCCGATCTGAACCTTTGTTGTAGCGATCTCGATGCTCTTAACTTCAGATGCATCAGACTTAGCTGCTACAAACTGCTTGCTGTCCATCTCAGGATACTTAACAACAATAGTTGAACCCTCAGGTAAGTTAGCATACATATCAACAACAACTTCCTTACCATCAGCGCTTAAAGTTGTTTTCTTAACTGCTGTAAGAACTTCTGCTGTGCCTACTAAGTATACAACAGAAAGCTTAGAAGCATCGGTAATTGCAGAGTCAAATGTAACCTTTAATGTATCAAGGTCAACCTGCTCAGCCTTAACCATAGAAGTTGCAACTGTTACTTTAGTAGAAGTTGTAGCAGTTACTAACTTAGCGTTCTGGCTTGTTAACCACTCAGTGTACTTAGACTTGGACTGGAAAGCATTTGCTGTGATAGTATACTCACCAGGTACTGTAGCCTTGAATACACCGCTATCAGAGATAGTTGCGCCTTCAGCCTTGCCTTCTGCGTTAACAACAGTCCATCTGGTAACAGCTACCTTGGAACCGCTAGTCTTACCAGCTTCAGTCTTATAGGATCTGTTGAAGTCATGCTCAACACCAACAGCAACCTTGTCGCCAGCAGGCTTGTTAGTAATGGTTAATTCCTTGATGTTATCTCTTACATAAACGGTTGCGGTAAGAGTATCAACTTCCTCACCCTTCTTGTCAGAGATCACTACGGAAATCTTTGTAGTACCAACGCTCTTTGCTGTAACTAAACCGTTGCTCTTGTTAACGGATGCTACAGAAGCATCGCTGGACTTCCACAGGTACTTCCAACCTGTCTGCTTGTTAGCAATGTTGAAGTCAAACTTATTTACACCGGTGATTCCACCCAGGTGCAGGGTCTTGCTGGTAGCATTCAGCTTAGGAGCTTTAGCTGCAGCAAATACGCCACTAGCAGGAGCGAGAGCGGTTACGATCATCGCTAATGCCAGAATGAAGGATAACTTCTTAAAGAAATTCTTCTTCATATTCTTACTTCCTCCTTAAAATATATGGTTTGGTGTTATATTGTGCGCTCCTTACTGCCTCACAAAGTTTGTAAACCCCGTAAAACCAGAAAAGGTGACGCGTAATATAATCGCCCAATAACAAGAAGATTATAACAATTATGGTAAAAAAGGTCAAGCGTTTTCGTCCAATATACTTGGATATTTTACCAGTCAACCAACTTTACAAATCGCCTTTTTCTCCCTGTTTGAGACAGATTATATCTTAGTCAAAATGCCGTCCAGGAGTCTCCCCCTCGCCGTTTTGGTTTCCCCTGTTCTCTCCCTGCTCCGGCATATGTAGAATAGGATGTGACTTCATCTGCCGAAGAGGAGGACCAGCAGTTACCGTGGCGCCGCCTTGACTATGTTTATAATATGCACTTTGATTGTGTCAATTTTATGTCATGCTTTTGTCACAATTAGATTATTTTTAATAATTTCTCGACAATCTCCTGCATATTCCCTGTTTCACATACAGTTTTGTGTACTACAGGTGCGCTCTGAAGCTCCTCCACTGCTTTGGGAATGCCGGTTTTTGATACCTTGCTGAGCAGCTTGGCCTGCTCATAATCATCCTTTGGCAGCTCCCCTGTCTGAAGCGCATCAAGAACACTGTCAGCAAATTTATAGGGACTGGCTGTGGATACGATCACTGTCTTGGTCTGGTCTCCGGTCTTTGCCGTATAATCCAGATATACGCTTGCCGCTACTGCTGTATGAGGGTCGATCACATAAGCATTATCATGGTAAAGCTTACGGATAGCATCCCTTGTCTGCTGGCGGTCTGACCAACCTCCGACGAAATCCTTAAGATTGGCTTTCATGCTTTCACTTATTTCGTAAACCCCTTGGGTGGATAGGGCCTTCATAAGCTGAGCAGTTTTCTCAGCATCATCATCCGCAATATGATAGATGAGTCGCTCCAGGTTACTGGAAACCAGAATGTCCATGGAAGGTGATTCCGTCAGGATGAATTCCCTGTTCTTATCATATCTTCCGCTCTCAAAGAAATCATAAAGAACCTTATTCTCGTTGGATGCGCAGATCAGCTTATCGATGGGCACTCCCAACCTCTTTGCATAGTACGCGGCAAGGATATTGCCGAAGTTGCCGGTGGGTACAACCACATTGATTTTCTCCCCTTCGGATATCTGTTTTTTCTTATATAAAGAGGCATAAGAGTAGACATAATATACGATCTGAGGAACCAACCTGCCAATATTGATGGAATTTGCAGAAGAGAACAGATAACCTGCATTCTTTAGGCGTTTACCAAGCTCCGCATTGTTAAAAATATTCTTAACACCGGTCTGGGCATCATCAAAGTTCCCCAGGATTCCAATGACCTGGGTATTGGTACCCTGTTGGGTTACCATCTGCTTCTCCTGGACACTGCTGACACCGTCTTTGGGATAGAATACGATAATACTGGTTCCTTCCACATCTGCAAATCCTGCAAGGGCTGCTTTGCCGGTATCTCCCGAGGTAGCAGTTAATATAACAATCTGCTCCTTTATCTTATTCTTCTTCGCTGCTTTTGTTAACAAATGAGGCAGGATGGACAAGGCCATATCTTTAAACGCAATGGTAGCTCCATGAAAAAGCTCCAGATAATATGCCTGTCCTGCCTGCCTGATTGGTGCAATCTCCGGAGTGTCAAACTTAGAATCATATGCCTTATCAATACAATCCTTAAGCTCCTCCGTACTATAATCGGTTAGAAATAATCTCATAACCTCATAAGCTGTCTCACGATAATCCATTTTGGACAGCTCTTTCATTGATTTTTGTAATTGTGGTATGGTCTCCGGAACATACAAACCACCGTCCGGTGATAAGCCCTGTAAAATCGCCTGGGATGCAGTTACTGCATTGCCAGATCCTCTTGTGCTCCTGTACATTAGGTTCATAATAATTTCAATCCCCTTTTTCATATTTCACTTGAGATTTAATGAAAGCACTACCTATCATTGATTACCAATCACTTTCACACGTCACAAGTTTCAAGTATTATAACATGACCTACTGCCCATACACAATATTGATTTTATTCAATTATGTTCCGCCTTACTGTCCTGGTTATTGTTCACGCCCAACAATACCCAACCCCAGATTTATAAGCTTTTACTTATAGAATTCATGTCCGCCATGCTTAAAAAGCCATTTCAGGTTATTATCAAACCAGGCTGCACTCTTGGAATTCGTTCTTTTTCTGGCGATAAAATATAAGGCTCCTTTGGAATAATCCTCTCCGTCCAGTGCTCTTTTCACTGCTTCCTTGGTGCTGCGGGAGATTTTCACCGAGTAATAGCGCTTATCATCCACCGGTGAGAATTGATATTCACCGTCATTGTTCTGAAAGATGACATCCTCAATCGTATCAGGAAAATCATCATCCTGAATTCGGTTCATGATGACATTGGCTATTAAGATCTTGCCTACCATATCCTCACCGCCGGCTTCTGCTTGTACAATTCGTTCCAGCATAGCTACCTCTTCACTGGTGACCTTATAACCGGAGCTGGTGACAGTTTCCTCCGTTGACAGGCTTTGGATCTCATCCTCTTTGCTGCTAGACTTCTTTGCTGTGGAGGATGCCTCCTCAGCTTCAGCCTTAGCTGTGGTATCTTTCTTAGCACTTACTGCATAGTTCACCGGATCAAGGCTTGTGATTTGCTGTAGTATTTCATTGTACTCTTTGCTGTTCATTGCGCTGCCAAGCAACCACATGGTATGGTCCTGTACGGAGTCTTCTTCCTCCTCCACATTCTGAACTGGCTTTGCAGTTTCCTCTGAGCTAACAGCACCCAGACCGGTCTGCCCTAACTCGGTAAAGCCATAGGGGAGCTGTGACATAGCTAATACAGCTTGTACATCTTTGGACGTTACCTCTGATAACCTTCCGATCATTTTCTTCTGTGTCTCTTCATCTGTTGTTTTGCTCATTCCTGCGGCTTCGGAGTTAATATTATAAAACATATCAGAACCCATAATCAGCAGTATAACCGACAGAGCATATGCCGCGATCACCATTATGATACCATGATGGCTCTCATGCATCTTTCGCTTTTGAAGAAACAAATTTATCATTGACATAAATTTTTCCTCTCTCTTTTTGATAAGATAATGGAAATTAATTATCATGAAACTGTATTTTGGGGAATAAATTCATGATAGTTATATTCCATAAATTGGAATGATTGGTAATGCTATCATGCATTATAGGCAAGGACACATATAGTGTCAATAAGACCCTCTCAATTTCGTTATAAACAACTAGACCAAATTTACCATGTTCTGACATTATCGGAAAATTGTAACAATATATCTTCTTGTAAGATGTTTCCTTTTATGCAATATAAACAAGTAATATTTAACAATTTATTAAGGATTTATTAACTATTTTATTCCAATTTGTCCAAGTTTATACATATTCTACTGCTTTAGTATGGTTTTTGAGGGCAAAACAGGTCATTCTACACAAATGGTCAGTAACATTTCCTTAACAAATATCTACAATTGATCCCACGTTGCAGGATGAATTTCTTTCTGTTATATTGAACTTGAGGTGGTAAAAAATTATGTTACCAGGAGCATATGAAGCTTATCGTAAAAATGGTGAGCGCTACTACAGAGCTTCCATCACTTACCGTGGAAAGCATATCAGTCTGGGCAGTTATGCAACGGAGGCGGCGGCCAGTCAGGCCTATCAAACAGCAGACAGAGTACTGGATCCTTCCTCCTCATTTACAATCGAAAAATACCCAAAAAACTGTCCGCTTTCCTTTGATAAATGGGTGGTCTTAATCAACTTCCGTGACAATCAGATTTATTTTAAAAATCCTATTTATTTAAGAAAACGCTATTTCTTCTATTATATAGATCAGGATACCCGTCTGCGTTTTGATGCAGAGGATCTTTTTTATTATGCCCATCATAAGATTATGAAGCGGGGCGGGCACCTTTTTGTATCGGATTATGGAATGCAGGTAAATATATTGTCCCGCTATGGCATAAAAAACTATGCCGTGCCGGGAAGGGATTACCGCTTTGTGAATGGCGATAATACAGACTTTAGCTACCACAATATCGAAGTCATTAATTCCTATCATGGAGTCACAAAAGTAGTGAAGGGCGGGAGCCCTGTATACCTGGCTCACATTCATATCAATGGCAATTACCTGATCGGGCGTTATCCCACGGAGGCAGAAGCTGCCATAGCATACAATAAGGCTGCGTTACTTTTGCAAAATAAGGGATTGGCAAAGAACTTTCCTCAGAACTTTATAGAAGGCATGGATGAGATTGCATATGCCGCCACCTTTCAGAAAATCCGTATATCAAAAAGACTGATTTCCTATGCAGAAAGCCTGTATATGCAGTAAAAAACATTACACAAATATTAATTTTTGTTAACTTTATAATATAAGGTATCTTTTTCTGTATATTATGCTATAATAAAACTATATTTTTTCTTCTTCCGTTTTCATAGTTCACAAAATCGAGCCATTGATTCAAGGTAATCAATGGCTCGATTTGTTATGGGCGCAATGTGGTTCATTATATAATTCTACGGAAAATACTGTTCCGGCCTCGTTACTGCTTGCTGTGATGGTTCCCCCATGCATTTCAATAATACTCTGTGCAATAGCTAATCCCAGCCCGCTGCCCCCTGTCTCGCTGGACCTTGAGCTTTCTACCCTATAGAAGCGCTGGAAGATCCGGGTTAAATCCTCCTGGGGAATGACAACACCGTAATTGGTGACATTGATCATAATTCCTGTGGGGAATTTGTCCAGGCTGATATCGATCTTCTTCCCTTCCTTGCCATATTTGATGGCATTACTGATCAGATTGGCAAATGCCCTGGCAAGCAGGTTGCCATCCGCCTTGATTATCGCGGCACTTGCCGCAGTTGTAAACTCATATTCCAGATTATTTTCTGCAAAGCTCGGATAAAACTCATCAATTAACTGATTTAGCAGTTTTACCATGTCGACTTCCGTAAAGTCTGCTTTGACCTCTCCAAAGTTGAATTTGGTATAGGTGAACAGGTCATCAATCAGCTTCTCCAAACGCTTTGACTTATTGTAGGCAATATCGATGTATTTACTGCTTGTTTCGTGAGGCAATTCCTTAGAGGACACCAGATCCAAATAGCCGATGATGGAGGTAAGCGGGGTCCGCAGGTCATGGGCCACACTGGTGATCAGTTCGTTCTTGGCGTATTCGCTGCGCCTTTCATTTTCCATAATTTCCTTGATGTCATCCGCCATCTGATTCAGCTTATCCGCTAACAGGGCAAACTCATCCTCATTCTCAATTACAATCCGGTTACCGAAATTCCCCTGGGAGATCTGATTGATCCCGTCGATGATCACCCGAATATAGGTAATGAACTTTTTTGTAAGTAAAAGAAAATAGGTTATAAATAGTAAGATTGCTGCCGCAAGGGTTGCGATTGTCATAAAAACCGCAGACGCACCGGACAGTTCCTGATAGCTTTTATGAAGCAGCAAAAAGATCCCCATGTGGAGCATTGCAAGGGTTAAAAGCGTATAGAGTAAACTCAGGATACTGTATAACACGATCTCAAAGCGAAAGCTCTTGAAAATATTATTCTTCAATTTTATATCCTACTCCCCACACAGTTTTGATAATCTGGGAATTGCTTGAGTCCATCTCAATCTTCTCCCTGATTCTCCGTATATGCACCATTACCGTGTTATTTGCTTCATAGATCTTCTCATTCCAGACCCGCTCAAATATATCATCCGTTGAAAATACTCTGCCCACATTACTTGCCAGCAGGTACAAAATATCAAATTCTATGGGGGTCAGCTTGACTTCCTTGCCATAAGCACATACTCTGTGGGTGTCCTTATTAATCACCAGGTGATCCAGTACGATCTCCTTGTCCTGTCTATCATCATGGGAGTTAGGATTAAATTTTGTATACCTGCGAAGCTGGGACTTTACCCTGGCAGTCAGCTCCAGTGGATTAAAGGGCTTAATGACATAATCATCTGCTCCGGTCCCAAGTCCGATAATCTTATCCAGGTCATTGGATTTTGCACTCAGCATGATGATGGGGACTGTGCTGCTTTCCCTTATCTTACGGCACATGGTCAGACCATCCATGCCAGGCATCATAATATCAAGAATAACCAGCTTAATATCTTCTGTCTCCAAAATCTGCAGGCCCTCTTTGGCACTGTTGGCCTTTCTAACCTGATATCCTTCACTGATTAAATGAATCTCAACCAAATCTGCTATTTCTTTATCATCATCCACAACTAAGATTACATCCTGTTCCATAGCAATCCTCCTAACCATTCCCTGCGGCCCTCCCCGGCAGCCTTCCCTGCGGCTTCCCTGGCGGCTTCCCTGGCGGCTTTTCTGGTGGTCTTCCCTGGCGGCTTTTCTGGTAGCCTTCCCCGGCAGCCGTCCGGTCCGTCC
>JAJUHH010000073.1 GCA_029267975.1 Clostridiales bacterium | reverse complement strand
GGCACCGCAGTTGGCACAGCCCAGACGGCAGTTTGGAGTGACCTTTTCGGCCAGGGCACGCTTATACTCCCTCAGTAGAAAGGCCTTTGTCACACCCACATCAATAAAGTCCCAGGGGAAGATTTCGTCCTCAGCTCTTTCTCTACTGTTGTAGAATGCCATATCGATACCGTTATCCTCAAAGGCCTTCATCCATTTATCAAAATCAAAATGCTCCGACCAGGAGTCATAAAGGCATCCAGCCTGATAAGCGGATAGGATTGCCTTGGCAACCCGACGGTCTCCTCTGGCAAAGACACCTTCCAGCTCTGTCAGCTCTGCCTCATGCCAGTTATATTTGATGCTCTTTTGGTTTAACTGTTCCTTGATCTTACTCTTTAGGAAACGCTGCCGTTCCAGATATTCCTTAGCGGTGATCATGGCAGACCACTGAAAAGGAGTAAAGGGCTTGGGTACAAAGAAGGAGGTGCTGGCAGTAATGCTGACCTTACCATTACGCTGATCCTTAGGGATCGTATAATATTCCCTGGCAATTCGATCAGACAGGATGGCAATCCCCTCAATATCCTCCAGGGTCTCCGTGGGCAGTCCCAGCATAAAGTAAAGCTTTACCTTATTCCATCCGCTCTGAAAGGCCTTCATGGCACCGCCTAAGATGGCTTCCTCGGTCAGTCCCTTATTTATAACATTCCGAAGCCGCTGGGTGCCTGCTTCCGGTGCAAAGGTCAGGCTGCTCTTACGCACATCCTGTACCTTGCTCATTACATCCAGGGCAAAGGCATCAATACGTAAGGATGGCAGGGAGATATTCACTCCCTTGCTGCCGAATTCGTCGATGAGGAAATACACCAGTTCCTGCAGCTGGGAATAATCACTGGAGCTTAAGGAGCTTAGGGAGATTTCTTCATGACCAGTAGAGGACAGCATTTCATGGGCACATTTCTTCAGATATTCCAGGCTTCGCTCTCTGGTAGGCCGATAGATCATGCCTGCCTGACAGAAACGGCAGCCTCTGATGCAGCCTCTCTGAATCTCAAGTACCACCCTGTCCTGTGTCACCTTAATAAAGGGAACCAGAGGATTCACCGGATAATAAGTCTCACTTAAATCCATCTCGATCTGTTTCTTTACCTTCGCAGGAGCCTTGGGATTATTACTGCAAAAGCTGGCAATGGTTCCGTCCTCATGATAAGTCACATCATAGAAGGAGGGTACATACATTCCTTCAATCTGTGCTACCCGTTCCAGATACTCCCGTCTGGACTTGCCTGCCTTCTTATATTCCTTATAGCTATCAAGAATTTCTGCGTAAGCAGTCTCTCCTTCCCCGATATAAAAGAAGTCGAAGAAGTCTGCAATTGGCTCCGGGTTATAGCTGCAGGGTCCTCCGCCGATCACTATGGGGTGCTCCTCCGTACGATCCTTGGCAAGAAGCGGGATGCCTGACAGCTCTAAGATCTGCAGGATGTTGGTATAGCACATCTCATACTGCAGGGTAATCCCCAGGAAATCAAAGTCCTTCACCGGATCCTGGCTCTCCAGTGCAAATAAAGGAATCTTACGTTCCCTCATGATCTTGTCCAGATCCACCCAGGGGGAATAGACACGTTCACAGTAGGTGTCCTCTCTCCTGTTGAACATATCATATAGTATCTGAATTCCCAGATGAGACATACCGATCTCATAGACATCGGGAAAGCACATGCAAAAGCGGATATCCACCTTAGACTTGTCCTTTATCTTCATGTTAACCTCTCCGCCGATATAACGGGCAGGTTTTTCTATGGTCAGTAATATCTCATCGGATAGTGCAAGTTTTCTCATTCTTAAAGTCCTTTCCATCTTTTCCGTAAAAAAGCAAACAAGAATAATGTATCGGAATTCTCCCATACATTACCTGTATTGTTGACATCTATCAGGTATTATAACTGATAAAAAAAGAAAATACAATGAAAAGGCGAAGAAAGAGGCTGTTTCACAATTACTTAAACGGATGCAGGCGGCACCCTATACTTCCTCACACACAGTTTGCAGTACAGATCTCGATTATGTATGCCATATACGGATAAAATATCCGCATTTGTCATACATAATCTTCAATCGTTTCTGCAAAAAGTGTATTACAGGAAGTATAGGGTGCCGCCTGCATTTATTAAAAAATTGAAATAGTCTCTTGCCTGTATTCATTTAAAGAATTGTGAAACAGCCTCTTGCTCACATCCATTGAAAGAATTGTGAAACAGCCTCTTCAGTTTTCGTCCCTGAGCCAGGCAACAAATTTGTTTTCCAACGCTTCGAAAGCATCCTTGCCTGTTACATATTCCTGAATGGAATCTGAGGATACGCGCCCCAGCTTAAGATCAAAGCGATCAATCAGAAATACACTTAAGAAAATCACGATGGCGCAAACCATACGAAGTACCAATAATCGAAATGCCATGATCTCCTGCTGTGACTCCGCATCATCATTGCCCTGTGGCTGCGCTCCGTGATGAAAAAGGGTGAGAGGCTTTGCCTTCCCTGCTTCTACCGGCTCCAGGGTCTGCGGCAGGGTATCCAGGTAATAGCTGTCATAGGCTCTGGCCGTACTCTGAACAGCACTTAACTGTCGTAAGCAGGCTTCTCTTGCCTGTCGTATGTACTCTGCCCTGGAGATACTGACAGGGTTGGAGTAATCAAAGGATACAATGGGCTGCTCCTCCTCTGCCTTTGACATCTGGCTTACATCCTCTTTTGTACCAACGAGCGGAAGGGAATTCTGCACCTCTTTATCATACAGCCTGCCCGTCATAAACAGACTCTCATTCAGATTGTTGGACAGATTTTTCTCAATCTGCTTTACCATCTTATCCTCAACCAATTTATCCATAGGGTACCTCCTTTTCTAACCCGGAAGCTTGTTTCCTTTGATTCATTATATTGTAATCAAAGAAAACATATGTTAGAAAATTAAGCTATATTCCCTTTAATCTGTCCTGTCCTCTTCCTTCATCATTGCTTCCATCTGCTGTCTTACTTCTGCTGACATTCCGTCCAGCAAATAGCTGCGGTCCCCCTTCACCTTTCTTTGATACTCCTGCTGCATTCTCTCCTTTGCCAGGGTCATTTCTTCCTTCAGATCCCTGGCGGATAACAGGGCACAGCCTGCGCCTCTTATGATAATCTGCTGCAGACCGTCTGAGGTAGCAACTGTGATGTGGTATCTGCCCAGATTTTCATGGGCAAATTTCTCAATATACTGGTCCGCAGTCTGGGCTTCTCTGGTATAGACCACATGGATGTTATGATAGGGAAGAACCTCCTCTGCATGTCCCTGTACCCGGTAAGCATCAAAGACTACGATCACCTTGCACTTGCGAATCCCCTGATAATTGCAGAGCTCATCAAGGAGCTTTAGCTTGGCTCCGTCCATATTCTCATCAGCTAGCTCACTCAGCTCCGGCCAGGCAAAGATGATATTATAGCCATCCACAAGCAGATATTCTTCTAAGCTCTCCTTCTGCCTGCTTTTTTGTGCCGGGAACCTGTCATAGCTATCCCTGACAGGTTTTGCCCTCTTCCACTGGGATTTCCTGCTTTGATTGGCATAATAAGTGCTATGAAGGATCCGATCGACCTCTTCCGGGCTGATCCACTTCTCCTGCGTATAAGCTGGGGGAATAGGGGCTGGCTCCTCAGTCGTTACTGCTTCCCCTGTAAAATATCCTTCCACATGCATGTGCTTTTTCACTTCATACCAGGGTACCAGATAGCCTGCCCCATGGGAACAGAACACAGAAGCGGAAGGATTGGCAAAATCTCTTTCTGCATCATATCCCAACTCCACTATGACCTCTGCAGTATTATGGCAGGGGGCGTAGCCCTGAAAGGTACAGAATAACCTACCCAGGCCCTTGGTATAGGCTGTCACTTCTTTCTGATAATTTCGCATGGTAACCACCGGGGCGCTCCCCAGAAGAACTGCTGTCTCCCCATCCGTCTGTGAGATCTCACAGCTTCCGGACAGCTTCTCGATATCTGTCATAGCCCTTCCTACAAGCTTCTCCGGTAACTCCAGCCGGAAGGAGTAATAGGGCTCCAGCAAGATAGACTCCGCCTCCATGAGTCCCTGCCGTACCGCCCGGTAGGTTGCTTCCCTGAAGTCACCACCCACGGTATGCTTAATGTGAGCCCTTCCGGAGATAACAGTAATCCTCATATCCGTAATGGCAGAGCCGGTTAAAACTCCCTTATGGATCTTCTCCTCCAGATGGGTTAAAATCTGCCGTTGCCAGCTCTTTGCCAGTACATCCTCACTGCAGTCTAACATAAACTCAAGACCGCTCCCGGGCTCTCCCGGCTCCAATAATAGATGCACCTCCGCATAATGCCGCAGGGGTTCAAAATGTCCCACGCCCTCCACCATGTTCACAATGGTTTCCTTATAGACAACCTTTCCTGCATCGAAGGTTACCGGGATACCAAAGCGACTGAGTATGAGACTTTGCAAAATCTCAAGCTGGACTTCCCCCATAACCTGTACCTGCAGCTCCTGAAGCTCCTCCTCCCAGAGAATGTGGAGCTCCGGCTCTTCCTCCTCCAACTGACGCAGCTTGGGAAGGATCAACTTGGGGTCACATCCCTCCGGCAGTCGTATCTGATATGTGAGCACCGGCTCCAGGATAGGAGCTCCGGTGGCTTCCTCAATTCCCAGCCCCTCTCCCGGTCTTGTCTGGTTCAGACCGGTAACCGCACAGATGGAGCCTGCTTCTATTTCATTTACGGCCTCATATTTCTGGCCGGAGTATATTCGGATTTGATTGACTTTCTCTTCCCAGGCACCATTGGATAAGGCATCCCTCACCTTTAATTTACCACCGGTAAGCTTCAGGTGGGTCAGACGGGTCCCCTGCTCATCCCTTGTAATCTTAAATACCTTAGCACCAAAACTTTGAGGATAGACCGGATATAGGACCTGGTTTATCAGCCCCTGCATAAATTCCTCAACACCCTTCAGTTTCAGGGCAGAACCAAAATAGCAGGGAAATACCTTGCGCTCTCTGATGGCCTCTTTGATCTGCTGGCTGCTGATCCTTCCATTATTTAAGTAAGCGTCCATCAGCTCCTCCTCGCACATGGCAAGCTGATCATAAAACTCCTCGCTGCCTGCCTGTCCGAAGTCAATACAGCCATCATTTAACATATTTTTGAGTTCCTTCATGAGCTTAAGCTGATCTGTCCCCGGTTGATCCATTTTATTGATAAAGAGAAAAACCGGAATTTGATAGATATCCAGCAGGCGCCACAAGGTACTGGTATGCCCCTGTACCCCGTCTGCACCGCTGATAACCAGGATCGCATAATCAAGGACCTGAAGGGTACGCTCCATTTCCGCTGAAAAGTCCACATGTCCCGGTGTATCCAATAAGGTAATCCGGCTATCTCCAAGCTCAAAGATTGCCTGCTTGGAGAATATGGTAATCCCTCTTGCCCGCTCCAGCTCATAGGTATCCAGATAGGCATCCTTATTATCTACCCGTCCTAATTTACCGATTTTACCACTTAAATAAAGCATGCTTTCTGACAAGGTCGTCTTGCCGGCATCCACATGCGCTAAAATTCCAAGCACTAATTTATTCATAAATGACTGTCAATTCCTTTGTATTAATCTCATATGTCTATTTCTCTATTTCATAATAGTAATACATTATGTCAAAGGAAGCAATCTTATTTACATAGTAGACATAATAAAAAACCAGTATTCAAGGCTGTTGCACTTTTACTTTATTATGCCAGGAACAAACAACATGCATCCCCCACACACAGATTGCCGGACATCTTGCTGTTTTGTATGCCATGTAATCAAACAATTATGTAATTAAAAACATAATTGTTTGCTCCTGGCATAGCAAAACAACAAGACCTTCGGCAAACAGTGCATGTTGGGATGCATGTTATTTATTCCTAGCGCTTAACAGTACGATGCAACAGCTCCTCATGTGTACTTATTTACAAATAATTATTCCTTACTTTAAGGTAAATCTTCCTTGCTACTGACATAAGTCAGCTTCAGAACTTACCGGCGGACTTATGACACCGTCTTGCCCATTACAGCAACCTCCCACAGGGAATATCCATAGGGCAAGGCGCGCTCAATTCCCTGGAATTTTATATACTTTGCAGTAACAGGAGCGAAGTTAAATGTTTCTACCCCTCCTGTGCCGCTAGTTTGATGGACAAGCTGGCTATAATTTTGTCCGTCGGTTGACACCAGGATCTGATACTGTCTGCCATAAGCAGCCTCCCAATTTAAGATAATCTGGCTGATCTGGCAGGAACTGCCCAGATGAATGACAAACCAGGCATCATCCGCAAAATTGGAGGACCATCTGCTGGCAGTGTTGTTATCTGTCAGGTAAGACCCCGGAAATGCATCACTCTCCAGTCCGGAGCAGGTAACCACCTTCCCTGCTGCCACATTGACGGTATCAGGGTTTTGCGGGTTACCCTGGGTTACACCGTGGATATAGGTAAAGGTTTGGGTATCCAAAGCTCCTCCTCCCGGATTATAGGTGAAGAAATACTCAATGGTATCTCCATAATTTAAGCCATTCAGCGGATAGGTATAGTTGCCGCTCCCATCAGAGTACATTGCAACATTCATTTGGATACCGTTATTGAGCCTATAGTGCAGGTCTGCAAAGCTTGCTCCGTTAACATAGAAGCTGGCATTATTGCCGTTAATCCTGACTCCCTTTACTGCATCACCAATGATAATCTCTTCCCCAGGTGTGGGTGTCGGTGTTGGGGTAGGTGTCGGAGTAACTGTAGGGCCTCCATCCCCTTCCGTATAAACCCGAACATAATCCACCTGCATGGTAGCAGGGATATCCTCAGGATTTGGTGCCAGTCCACCGTCAAAATTACCGCCAATGGCCAGGTTCATAATGATATAGAAGGGCTGGTCAAAGGGGGCATTGTCATCCTCCGGTGCACCAGCTGAATACCACTGGTCACTGGTAGCCTGCAGGAAGCAGACGCCGTCCACATACCATCTGATATTATCCTCTTCCCATATTAAGGTGTATACATGATAATCACTGTCAAAGGTCTGTCCCTGGGGGAATACATACTCACCGCTGATATACTGGTTCGCCGGCCACTGACCGCCGAAATGCAGGGCACCGGTGGTTATTCCGGGAAGGCGCCCTCTGGCTTCCATTACGTCAATCTCACCGGAGGCTGCCCAGGTCCCATAAGTATCATTTGCCGGCAGCATCCAGAGAGCCGGCCAGATTCCATTGCCCGTAGGAAGCTTTGCCCGAAAATCTATCCTGCCGTAACGGAAGGAAAAGCTGTTCTTGGTAGTGATTCTTCCCGAAGAATAAAGTGCAAGCCGGTTAGGATCCTGAGGGAAGGACTTTGGTTCATATAAGGCTCTGATATTCAGCTTTCCGTCCGTCAGAAATACATTGTTGCTGCTGTTGGTGTAATGCTCCAACTCATTGTTGCCCCAACCCCAGGTGTTTGGATCATCGTTAAGATAATATCCAATACTGTAATCCCAGACATTGGTATTTAAGCTGCTTTGATTAAATTCCTCCTGCCAGGTCAAATTCCAACCATTGATAGCAGGATTATCCGGGCTTCCAATCTCAATATCACCCAGCTCCGATACATCAGGACGAGGAGCATTAGGATTACCGATCAAGGTATAATATACGTAGTTACTGCCAATTTCACCGCCGGCCTGTCCGTTCAGCGGATAGCCAATCCTGATCTCCATATCTACCTGAATTGGCCGAAACCAGAGACCGTAGATATAGTCTGACCAATATCCCCATTGATTGGCATCGGACTGATTATTATAGCCATTGGCGGAATAAAGAAAGCCGCTCTGACTGTAATTCCCCAGATCCACCCATACATTGTTGATTTTGATCTCATAGCGGAAGTTACCAAGCTCCGAGCTCACCGCTGCTCCCCCGTCAATCTTCGGCAGGGGTATTCCTATGGCGCCAAGCGCATCCGCTGTATATTGGGTACCGTCGTAAGGAGTGATCAGATAATTATTCCTTACAGGCGTCGAGTAATTGATGGTATAGATTAAATAAGCGCCTGAGGATGCGGATTGCAGCTTAACGTTGATGGACTCTGTCACAATAAACCAATAACCGCCGCCTCCATCCGTAAATTGTCCGAAATTACTGTCATAGATCCAACCGCTGGCAGCATTATTATCGATGCTGACCCACTCTGAGGATGCCACCGGCTTAACAAAGAGACGAAGATCAGAAGCTACTGCTGCATAGGGAATGGAAGGATCCCCATTAAATATGGGATAGGTAAAGCCGGATCCACCCGTAGGACTTGCCGTTAACACCGGTCCCTGGGTTGGCGTCATGGATGTAATGGTTGTTGCAGCAATATTATTAAATACTAAGGTATAATCAAGTGTCACGCCGGTCGCAATGGATGCCAATCGCAAATAGGTTGTTTCAGATACAATAAACCAGTAACCTGTATAACCGCTGTCATACCAATGTCCCCAGTTTACGTTGTACACAAAATCAGTACTGTCAATATCCACCCAACTGTTATTTACCCTGACATTTACCTTCAGGTCGGAGGCCACATCCTGCCAGGTTGAGGCACCGCCATTGAAGATTGGCATCACAAAGCCATAGCTTGCTTGTCCGACCCCTGATTTTGTTATGATCGGTCCGTCATTGGGTGAAAAATAAGTCATTGCGTTAATTACCGTCTCTGCGGCGTAAGCTGTGTCTCCCGGTACCGTAATAAAACCTGTGGTTGCCAGAACTGCTGCCAGCAGAAGGCTTAGCAGTCTGTACTTTCTCTGTTTGTTTAAGGACCTAAATCGTAGCATACTTACCCTCCTTTAATAGAGATGGTGAATTGTTACAATTTCATAATAAGGTAAATATTGCCAATTTTAAATAGATTATAGGTCCTATTTTTTTACAATTTTAACAGTTACACCTCATCCACCATACGGTAGCCTACTCCTACCTCAGTGATAATGTACTTTGGTTCCGCTGGGTTTTCTTCAATCTTTCGTCTGATATTTGCCATGTTAACACGCAGGGTCTGGTTTTCATTCATATAGGGTCCCCAGATTTCCCTGATGATAAAGTCATGGGTCAGCACCTTCCCCACATTCTTTGAAAGCAGTACGATAATCTTATACTCAATGGGTGTCAGATGAATTTCCTTCTCCTCAACCTTTACAATTCTCTTTTCATAATCGATACACAAACCACCGATGACTACCTTATCATACCCAGGATGGCTCTCCTCCTGAAGCTTCTGGCTGTGACGGACGGCTGTACGGATTCTTGCAAGGAGCTCCGAGGTACCAAAGGGCTTGGTCATATAATCATCCGCGCCCAGGTCAAGGGCCTCCACCTTCTCCCGCTCAAAACCTCTGGCCGATACTATAATGACAGGAATATTGCTAACTTCCCTGATCTTCTTAAGCACCTCTATTCCGTCAATATCCGGCAATCCCAGGTCAAGAAGAACCAGATCGGGTCTATGGCTGCATACAAGCTTTAAGGCTTCCTTTCCCCGGTCAGCCCGGATGACACGATAATTATTATGAGTCAGTACCGTTGAGATGAAATTGCTGATGGCCGTTTCATCCTCCACTAATAAGATTAATAAATTGTTATTCATTCTGGGTCCCTCCTAAGGGTAATTTAAAACGGAAGACTGCTCCGCCTTCCTTGCGGTTGAAGGCTTCCATCTTTCCCTGATGTGCTTTGATAATTGACATACAGATGGATAAGCCGATCCCCATTCCTCTGGAGGAATCAGAGGACCGCTTTCCGTCGGGTACATAGGTTTCAAAGAGATAGGGAAGATCCTGCTCTGCAATTCCCTCTCCCTTGTCACTTACCTCAAATACCGCCATCCCCTCTTCCTCCCGCAGGCTTACTTCTATCCTAGTATCCCCACCGGAATGCTTTATGGCATTCTCAATCAGGTTGATGATCACCTGTTCGATCAGGGTTCCATCCATGGGAACCATTAAGAGCTCCTCCGGCACGGATACCATGATCTTATGCTCCGGAAATCTCTTTCGTATTCTGCCGATGGCTGCTG
>JAJUHH010000072.1 GCA_029267975.1 Clostridiales bacterium | reverse complement strand
TCAGTAACTATAGCAGATAAAGTTCTATCCTCTTATGATGCATCCAAATTCTTAAATTGAGCCATATACAGGTTATAATATTGTCCCTTCTTCGCCAGCAGTTCATCTGAGCTGCCTTGCTCCTGAATGCGTCCGTCATCGATCACAAAGATCCGGTCCGCCTTACGGATGGTTGATAAGCGGTGGGCGATAACAAAGGAGGTTCTGCCCTTTAGCAAGGCCTCAATACCCTGTTGTACCAATAGCTCTGTGTGGGTATCGATACTTGAGGTTGCCTCGTCCAGAATGAGAATCTTGGGCATGGAAACCATGGTTCTGGCAAAGGCTAAAAGCTGTCTCTGACCAATGGATAATCCGGCACCGCGCTCCTTGAGCTCCGTCTCATAACCCTTTTCCATCTTCATAATGAAATCATGGGCATTGACCGCTTTGGCAGCAGCAATGATCTCTTCGTCGGTCGCATCCAGCTTTCCATAGCGAATGTTATCTGCCACGGTACCGGAGAAGAGGAAGTTATCCTGTGTCATAATTCCCATCTGCCTTCTCAGACTCTCAATGGAAACCTCTTTTACATTGTAACCGTCAATATAGATACTGCCCTGCTGTACGTCATAGAAACGACTGATCAGGTTAACAATGGTGGTCTTACCGGCACCGGTAGGTCCAACAAGGGCAATGGTCTCGCCGGGCTTGATCTTGAAGCTGACATCGTTAAGTACCTTTGTCTCCTCGTCATAAGCGAAGGATACATGATCAAAGGTAACCTCTCCCTTGATCTCGGGTAATTCTTTTACATTCTCAGAATCTGCGATATCCGGCTGGGTATCCAATATATCAAAGATACGTTCCGCACCTGCAATATTGGTGATTAATTGATTGTAGAAGTTACTCAGGTTCATAATGGGATGCCAGAACATGGAGATGTACATGGCAAAAGCCATTAAGGTACCAACACCGCCGGCGTCTATTCCAAGTAGTTTCACTGCCACAAAATACATGGAGATAGATCCCACACCCCAGCTGAAATCAATAACAGAACCAAAAGCATCATTTAATATAACCGCATCCATAAAGGAGTCCCGATGTTCCTTTAAAAGTACATCAAAGCTTTCTCTTGTTTCTTCCTCAGCGGTGAAGCTTTGGATAATTCTCATTCCGGACAGATCCTCATGAATGAAGGCATTAAGATTGGAGCCCTTCTTCCTGTGGATTCTCCACCTTTTATGGGATCTGGTCTGGATGTACCAGAGGCCACCGGCCATAAAAGGCAGGGAGATCAGGGACGCCAGAGCTAACCGCCAGTTGATCACAAGCATGATAGCAACAACGGCAACAATTGTAACAAAATCAGGAATTAAGGTTGTTACACTGTTGGAGAGCACATCTTTCAGGGAATTAACGTCACCAATGATTCTGGCCAGAATCTTACCGGTTGGACGACTGTCAAAGAAATTGAAGCTGAGCTTCTGGATATGTGTGTAGAGCTCCTGTCTTATGGTTAAAAGCACATTGTTGCTTACCTTAGCCATAATGTACATACGAAGCTTTACCAATAGTACAAATAAAATGTTAAGTCCAATTGCAAAGGCTCCAAGCTTAATCAGACCCGGAAGATCCCTTCCTGCAATGTGAACATCAATGGCCCGATCGATTAACAGCGGATTGATGACGGAAATGGATACGGTAATCAGCATAATTGTGATTACAGCTGCAATCGGTTTTTTATAAGCCAGCATATAGCGAAATAATCGAAGCAGGGTTGCTCTCTTGCTGACATTTCTTAAATATTCATCTTCTCTTACGGCATTTACTGACATACTGCCTCCAATTTCTGCACATTTACATCGGTTTCTGCTGTGTTTAAGTAGTCGCCGTATTGTGCCATGTAGGTTTTATAATAGTAGCCTCTGTTCTGAAGCAGTGTCTCATGTGTACCCCGCTCTGCAATCCGACCATCCTCTAAGATGATGATCTCATCTGCGTTGCGGACAGCGGAGATACGATGGGCTATAATAATCTTCGTTGCCTCAATCTGTGAGAGTGACCGCCAGATTTCAAGCTCTGTCTCCATATCCAGGGCAGAGGTTGAATCATCAAGCACCAGGATGGGTGTTTTCTTGGCGATTGCTCTGGCAATACTGATACGCTGCTTTTGACCGCCGGACAAACCGACACCGCGTTCACCGACGATGGTGTCATACTGATCCTCCATTCTTTCGATGAAATCCTTTGCCTGAGCGTAACTGACTGCGTCCACTACTTCTTCATTACAAATATATTTTTTCTTTCCCATCTTTACATTTTCATTAATGGTATCTGAGAACAGGAAGACATCCTGCATAACCAGGGAAATGCTTCCCCGCAGCTGCTTCAGGGTTAAATCCTTTATATTTACTCCGTCCAGATAAATACTGCCTTCACTGGAGTCGTAAAATCTCTGAAGCAAATTGATGATAGAGCTCTTACCGGTACCGGTAGCACCCATAATACCAATGGTCTTACCGGGAGCCAGACTGAAGCTGATATCTGATAGGATAGTCTTATCGTCCAGCGCTAAGGAAACTTGATCAAAGGTAACTGCACCCTTTACTTCATTCAAGACCACCGGATTTTCCTTCTCCACGATCATTGGCTTCTCTGCATATATCTTATTAATACGTTTGGTAGAAGCAATGGCTGAAGCAAAGCCGTTGGATAACCAGCCTAACATTTCCATAGGCCAAACGATATTAGTGGAGTATTCTGCAAAAGCACCCAGGGTACCTAAGGATATCCTATCCTTCATTACCAGATATCCACCCAGCATGATCACAACCATGGGCAGCAGTTTGGTTACAAACTGGAAGTAAGGATAGAGCTTAACAAATACCTTGGACTGCTGCATATTAAGATCGTAGTAACGCTTATTATGTGACAGAAACTTAGAAATCTCATGCTTTTCTCTTGCAAAAGCCTTAACTGTACGTACACCAGACAGGTTCTCCTGTGCTACGGTGTTTAACTGTGCATTTTGCTCGCTGATGGCCTCATAGATCTTACCCAGCTTCTTCTCCATTAAGATTGCCAGACCAGCCATACAGGGCATGGCAATGGTGGGAAGGATAGCAAGGGTAGGGCTTAAGCTATACATACAGTAAAGTACGATGGAGGTGTGAATAATTACCTCAATAATCAGCATACTGATATAGCCCACAGCAGCCCAGATCTGGTCAACGTCATCCTTTACACGGGACATCAGTTCACCCGTGTTATTCTTATCAAAAAAATTAAGTGACAGGCTTTGAATGTGCTTAAATAGATCACGCCTGATATTCACAGTGATTTTGGAGCTGACTGCATCAAAGATCAGTTCCTTTAAATACTGGAAGATACATCTTCCGATACCAATCATTAAGATCATGATAAGCAGCCTTGGCAGGAGCTCCATTTCCCCTCCCACAATGACATTATCGATGATACGTTTTGTTACCTGTGGTGACAGCATATCCAAGGATACTGCTATCACAATGCATAGAACTGCCAATAGATAAGCAAACCAATGTCTTATGATATACCTAGATATTTTTTTCATTTCATTCTCCCATTCCGGCATACACTCAGTACAAGCTTATTATTTCCTGAACCTGATCATATACAAGGCCTTGTGCTGGTATGCGACGCATTTAATGGAGCATTCGCGATGCTCCTTGAGTCATAGTTACTGTCCAATTTCAATTCTACTGTGGACCTGTTCCTCCTCATGTCCTCTTAAGATTTTTTTGAGATATAAACATAAAAAAGCCATGGTATGATAATACCATGGCATGATATCCCAAAAACCTATGTAATCCATATCCGTACCTGCTGGCAGCAGGGCAGGACAGAATATTAAATCACATTCAATCTTTCAGAATCCATGAGGTAATACCACATTGAGAATTCAGTATGAAGTTGTCATTGGATGCAAGTGTTCTGAATTTGTTATTGATTAACATGTGTTTACCTCACTTTCTGTAATAGTCTGCCAACATTATAGCTATGAATTGCTTGTATTGTCAATACATTTTTAAAAATTTTTGAAGAAACTTAAGGAAAGTAATTAATTCGTACCAAAAATATATACAAAAGCTACGATTCATTAATTTTTTATTAAGATTTGGAATCTTCAAAGATTGTTCATATTTCTATGCTATACTGAATTTGATGAGCAAAAGTTACGGTATCAGTAGCCAAAGACCATAAAGCTTGTATAGGCCCATGGTGTAAATTTTCGAATGAGTAAAAATGAACAAATTATGAACGAGCATAAAACAAGAGGAATGACCGAAATAATTCAGCTTGTAAGAATGACATAAATATATTACAAAGGTTGTGATGAAATGGATCTCCCCATGTTTTACGATGAAGCGGAGGAGTGGAGTAACGCTCTGCTTCTGTACGATGCCGCTTTAAAGCAGGTAAATACGAAGTTAGAGATACTGAACAATGAATTTAAGCTGGCTAATCAATATAATCCCATAGAGCATATTAAGTCAAGATTGAAAACTCCGCAAAGTATTGCGAAAAAACTTCGTCATAACGGTAGAGAGCTTACCGTGGATAACATCATTAAATATGTGAATGATGTGGCAGGAATACGAATTATCTGTTCCTTTACTTCTGATATTTATCGAATTGCAGACCTGATCTCCAAACAGAGTGATATCAAGGTATTAAAGGTAAAGGATTACATTATGTGCCCTAAGAGTAACGGCTATACCAGTTACCACATGATAATCTCCATTCCGGTCTTTCTGACGGATCGGACCGTGGATACCAAAGTAGAGATTCAAATTCGAACCATTGCCATGGACTTCTGGGCAAGCCTTGAGCATAAGATCTATTATAAGTTTGAGGGAAATGCACCCGAGCATATACGCAAGGAGCTAAAGGAATGCTCAGAAATTGTAGCCTATCTGGATCAGAAGATGCTTTCCTTAAATGAAGAGATCAAGAGCTTCAGTCAGGACCGCATCGGCAGTTATGAACAAGAGCTGATTACCACTTATAAGGACGTTGTGGCTGAGAGCTTCGGCAAGATCATAGAAGATGAGCAGGAGCAAGCGCAGGACAAGGCTCCGGAGCAGGAAGAAAAAACAGGTAAAGATAAGAAAAAAAGAATTTTATTTGGATTTCTGAATTAAGGTAGAAATTCTAAATAGAGGTAGAAAGAATATAGCAAATTAATAGGAAGGCTGTAAATACGCTGTCCGAAGACAGGCCGTACTTACAGCCTTATTGCTAACTTGTTACAGCTTTATATTCTTTAGTAATGCCGCAAGGCCGGTGGTTGCTTCCTCTCCGGTGGAATAGGTGGAAGGAACCTCCTCTACTTCCTCCACAACTTCTTCCTTTTCCTCTACAGCCTTCATACTTAAGCTGATCTTACCGTCCTTTACCTCCAGAATCTTAACGGTAACGGTCTGGCCCTCTTTGATTACTTCATTGGGGGACTTGATTCTTCTGCCGCAGATCTGGGAGATATGAACCAGTCCTGTCAGACCTTCCCCAATATTAACGAAAGCGCCGTAAGGAGCGATCTTCTCCACAGTACCGGTGGTGACAATTCCGGTCTGCAGACGGGAGATTTTACTTTTCTTCTCCTTCTGCTCCAGGTCTCTTTCCACTTCCTTGCCGGATAAAACCAGCTTCTTATCCTCAGGAGACGCAGTGATAACAATGACATCGATTTCTTTTCCAACCCAGTCTTCCGGATGTTCCACATAGGTCAGGGAGAGCTGTGAAGCAGGGATAAAGGCGCGAACACCATATAAATATGCTACAACACCGGCATTTACTGCCTGGGCAATTTTTACCCGAAGAACGGTCCTTTGCTCCATTGCCTCCTTTAGCTTATCCCAGGATAGAATGTCGTCCGCACGCTTTCTGGAAAGAAGGATGTTCCCCTGGCCGTCATCCTCACGGATAACCATGGCTGATATCTCCTCGCCCATGGTGACATCTGCCTTGATGGAGAAGGAGGGATCGTTGCTGAGCTCGTCCAACTTAATAATACCCTCGGTGTAATAGCCCAGATCCAGAGTGACCTCAGTTTCAGAAATGCCAATTACAGTTCCCTTTATAATATCGCCCTCTTTAATTTTCTTAAAGGACCGGGCAATCTCCTCTTTAAACTCATCCATGGAAGGAATGGGCTCTGCCTCAGGCACTACTTCCTCTGCTCCTGTTTCATTTAATTCTTTGTTTTCTTCACTCATGATTATTACCTCCAATTTTTCTATAAATAAAGGAATTCCCTTTCTTTCCGATGCGCTCAACGGCACCTACGTAATGCAGTACATGCAGGGCAGTCTGGGCAACCTTCAGGGGGATACCGGAAGCAAGCTTGTAATCCTTAGCCGTAAATTCAGCTTCAAGGGTATCCGGTATCAAGCAGGCATAACCTTCTTTTCCTCCGATAATGATTTCCTTCACCAGTCCTGTGGGAATGCGGTCGCTTTTGGTAGAACCCTTCTTTTTATCCTGACTCCAGCCATCCAAGATCCGATATTCCTCCAAATCCATCATAATGATCTTGAAGCTAAGGTTAGGATCCGGCAGATAGTTCTTAATCTTGTAAAGCTCCGGAAATATACTGTAGGGTGAACCGCCTTTGGGTGATTTTCTTGGTGGACTGATTTCCCCAGTCTGTGGATTAATCCAACGAAT
Organism: Clostridiales bacterium; assembly: GCA_029267975.1. Lineage (GTDB taxonomy): Bacteria > Bacillota > Clostridia > Lachnospirales > Lachnospiraceae > Mobilitalea. Next base: position 3,428 of record JAJUHH010000072.1, on the reverse strand, counting down.
CCATTTGGTGCTGTGGATAGGATATACCACGGTAACGGGAGCAAAGGTTAAGAAGGAGGAAAGCTTCCTGCGAAGCCTGTCAAAGCTGCGGGTCTGTATCTCAATAATCTCTTTCCCCGTGCAGATATCTGCAACAAAGCCCCCAACCCTGACTTCATGGTTGAGGTGCTCCGGTGAAAGATAACATTTTAAGACCGAATGAACGGTTTTTTCTCCTAAGGTTCCGATTCCGTTAAGTCCCGGCTGTTGGCTGATTACTTCATTGCAGGCCTGTAAAAAGAGCTGCTTGTCCATGGCTATTTCTCACATCCTTGCCGGTCTGATATTTGATTATATTAGCTAGAATATCCCATTTCATGGGGGAATGCAATAGCTTATCGGTAAAAATTCTGGGTAATATAGGTTTTATATTGGCTGTCCTTATGATAGGAAAATCCGTCGCCGGTATAGCGATAGGTTTTACTTAGCAGGTTCTTGCGCTGAGTTTTGGAGTTATACAGATGATGAATGGCCAGGATCGCATCGTCATAGCCTGCAATGATATTTTCCCCACATTTCTCATAGCCAATCCCTTCTGCAATCAAACGACCTCCGGGAGATCTTCGCTCCGGGTCGGTATGGGAGAGATAGTTGCCTGCAGACATGGAAGCACTGTGTTTTCTTGCAGCGGAAGAAGCGGAGGAGGACCAGGACAGGGGCCCAAGCTTATTGTGAGCCCGGACAGCGTTGGTCAGATCATAAAGCAAGGACTCAATGCCTCTTATAATCTCTGTGGAATATTTGCCCGGAGTCACATCTGACGGAAGAACATAGATACCGGTCACGGTCTTTGTCTCCAGTGTGTCCATAAATATATGAATGGTATTCGTCCCCTTGATATATGTAATAACCTCGGATAGTTGAAATTGCTTCTTCAAGGCCTGATTCACCTGTTCCAGGGAATCCCCGTAGTGGATGCCCTGATAATTAAGATCACTGGAATCAGTGTAGTAGCCAATCACGATATCCTCCTGCACAGCAATGAGAGCCATGCGGCTATAGTCGTTATTATAGATATAATAATCAAAGCCGTATTCCGTCCTGTCAATACGTCCAGGCACACCAAATTTATCAATTACTGTCTGTGCGCTTTCCCCTGGGGTGATGGAAGAATCACGAACATATAGGGTCAGCTCAGTAAGCTTGTCGCTTTGCTCCGGTACAGGTGTAGGCGATTGGGGTAAGGAGTCTTGTGTAAATGCAGTTTGTGCAGGTTCCTCCTTATAGTAGGGAAGTAAACCAAGAAGATAGATGAAACTCATAAGCAAAACAGTAATCAGATAGGGAGCTAAGTGATGGGATCGTATTTTTTTCATGGAAAGAGTCCTCGTATCATGGGTGGGTTGACTGCTGCTGGAGCTAATGTATTTACAATGATTCTAGCATCGGCCTATGGAGAAGGGAATTACAGGAATACTGGTAAATAAGTAAAATAATACCAAAGTTTACATTTTAAGTTTTCAATTAGAAAAAGTATGTTATAATCATAACAATATATTTTAGACGTAGGATAGCGCTTCCAGGAAAGATGGTTATAATCATAATCGAGCGAACTAAGTACAATAGTGCGATCAGAAAGGGGAATTATATATGAGTATTTTAGTGACAGGAGGGGCCGGATATATTGCCAGCCATACCAATGTGGAGCTATTGAATGCCGGATACGAAGTGGTTGTACTGGATAATCTGAGTAATTCCAGTGTGGAAGCAGTACACAGGGTAGAGAAGCTTACCGGGAAGAGCATTACCTTTTATGAGACAGATCTCCTTGATGAGGAGGGTGTCAGAGAGATCTTCCAGAAGGAAAAGATTGAGGCAGTGATACATTTTGCCGGCCTAAAAGCAGTAGGAGAATCCTGCAAAATCCCTTTACGATACTTTGAGAATAATATCAGCGGAACCCTTCATTTATTGAAGGCAATGCAGGAGTTCGGAGTAAAGAAGCTGGTATTCTCCTCTTCGGCAACGGTGTATGGGGACCCTCAGAAGGTACCCATTACCGAGGATTCACCCTTATCCGTAACCAATCCCTATGGACGCACCAAACTGATGATAGAAGAAATGCTAGGAGATCTGTATCAGTCAGATTCTTCCTGGAACATGGTGATTCTCAGATATTTTAATCCCATCGGGGCCCATGAAAGCGGAGAAATTGGAGAAGATCCAAGCGGAATCCCCAACAACCTGGTGCCTTATGTAGCAAAGGTTGCTACAGGGATTCTCGATAAGATCAATGTATATGGGAATGATTATGATACCCCGGATGGAACCGGAATCAGAGATTATATCCATGTAGTGGATCTGGCCATTGGGCACCTGAAGGCAATTGAGAAGCTACGGCAGCAGCCAGGCCTGGTCACCTATAACCTTGGTACCGGTGTGGGCTACAGTGTTCTGGAGATTATTCATAATTATGAAAAGGCATGCGGTAAAAAGCTTCCTTATGTGATTGGCCCAAGAAGACCCGGTGATATTGCAGTTTCCTATGCAGATCCCAGAAAAGCGGAGCTTGAGCTTGGCTGGAAGGCAGAACGGGGCATTGATAAAATGTGTGAAGATTCCTATCGCTGGCAGAGCAAAAATCCCAGGGGGTATCGTTCCTAGGCAGGGGTTTTATCAGATGACTTGTACTACTATTACTTGATGTCGACTGGTCCTAAAGAACTACATTTGGTAGAATAGACGAAAAGTTTTGATTTTTTAGAAATTATTTAAAAATTTTATTAGTAAAATGTCACATATATATCATAAAAAATTAGAAAGACTGTTGACAATATCACTAAAATTTGATAATCTTAAGAAGGTTAGTACTGGAGAAGGTATTATCCAGAGGTGAAGTTGGGAAGCGAGAGGGTAGAAGATTATAGAATAAGGTTGACTAAAACGTATATCATCAGGATATACCTTTTTAGTCAACCTTATTTGATTCTATCGACTGATTGATAAGGCTTTCTTTATCTAATTTTCACTTTGAAGGACATTGCTGTCTTCGGTATACCAGCTTCCCAGCACGCTTTTTGCCAGCTCAACTGTTTTATCATAATCCAGAGGGCCTTTGGTGGCTACATCGGCAACCCCGTGCTTTTTGGCCAGTTCAGGAGTATAATCAGCCAGTTTATAAAGAGCGTAATTGTAATCGGAGGGACCGTTCTCATAATGAGTTACAATGGGTGTAATACCTGCGTCATCGATATAAGTGCCGCTCTCATCCTGGACTATTGTTACGCTGGCTATAGCACCAAGCATGCGGGGGGCTTCCCTCTGGTAGGATATAAAATTACCAAGAGAGTAGTAAACCAGCATACGGTGTCCGGCTTCCTTCTCAATCCATTCTACAGGCTGGATGACATGGGGATGGGAGCCGATTACCAGATCTACCCCCTGCTCAT